>NZ_RRZJ01000033.1:0-66187 GCF_004368175.1 Pseudomonas sp. CH235 | reverse complement strand
GTACCTTTGCAACTTCTGTTTAGGCAGGCTTGAGCGCGGTGCCAACCGCGTATCAAGCCTGTAAAAGGTGTAAACGATGTCCCCGGTCTAATGTGTAAAGGATGTACCGGTCTCTACAGTGAGGGCCGCCCTTCAAGCTGGAACGCATTTTCACGGACAAAAAAAACCCCGCTTAAAAAGCGGGGCTCTTCATGAAGCGCTACAACGGCTTAGCCGTTGAACACGTCATCCACGCTTTTCAGCGGGTAGTTCTTCGGATACGGCAGGGTCGCCACACCGGTCTCGATCGCGGCCTTGGCCACGGCGTCGGAGATCACGGTGATCAGGCGCTTGTCCATTGGCTTCGGAATGATGTACTCACGGCCGAATTCCAGGGAGATACCGCCGTAGGCGTCGCAGACTTCCTGAGGAACCGGCAGCTTGGCCAGTTCGCGCAGGGCGTTGGCGGCAGCGATCTTCATTTCTTCGTTGATGCGCTTGGCGCGAACGTCCAGGGCACCACGGAAGATGAACGGGAAGCCCAGTACGTTGTTGACCTGGTTCGGGTAGTCCGAACGGCCGGTGGCCATGATCACGTCGTTACGGGTGGCGTGAGCCAGTTCCGGGGAGATTTCCGGATCCGGGTTGGAGCATGCGAAGACGATCGGGTTGGCCGCCATGCGCTTGAGTTGCTCGGCGCTCAGCAGGTTCGGGCCCGACAGGCCGACGAATACGTCAGCGCCTTCGATGGCGTCGTCCAGGGTGCGTTTCTCGGTAGGGTGAGCGAACACAGCCTTGTACTGGTTCAGGTCGTCACGGCCAGCGTGGATCACGCCGGTACGGTCAACCATGAAGATGTTCTCGACCTTGGCGCCCATGCTCACCAGCAATTTCATGCAGGAGATGGCGGCTGCGCCAGCGCCCAGGCAGACGATCTTGGCGTCGGCCAGGGTTTTGCCAGCGATTTCCAGGGCGTTGATCATGCCCGCAGCGGTCACGATCGCGGTGCCGTGCTGGTCATCGTGGAATACCGGAATGTCGCACTGCTCGATCAGAGCGCGCTCGATCTCAAAGCACTCAGGCGCCTTGATGTCTTCCAGGTTGATGCCACCGAAGGTGATGGAAATGCGTTTTACGGTGTCGATGAAGGCTTGCGGGCTTTCGGAGTCGACTTCGATGTCGAAGACGTCGATGCCGGCGAAGCGCTTGAACAGCACGCCTTTACCTTCCATCACTGGCTTGGAAGCCAGTGGGCCGAGGTTACCCAGGCCCAGAATCGCGGTGCCATCGGAAATGACTGCAACCAGGTTGCCCTTGCCGGTGTACTTGTAGGCCAGTTCAGGATCGCGGGCGATCTCGCGCACTGGTTCAGCTACGCCGGGGCTGTAGGCCAGCGACAGGTCGCGGGCGGTAGCAGTGGCCTTGGTGAGCTCGACACTCAGCTTTCCTGGACGAGGATTGGCATGATATTCGAGAGCGGCAGTTTTCAGATCAGACATTTTGGCATTCCGCTTTTTACTGTTGGACAGACTGGTCAGCGAGGATACGCGCCTCGCAAAGTCCCCACAAGACTGCCCGGTCACCCCTGTCAAGCGCCCTGCCCTACGACTTTGGGCCAAGAGCCACGGCGCACAAGGGTTAGACTGTTCACAATCGACAGAAAAAATGTCTACAACTTTTTTATTCAGCGGGACGGCTGGAGCATCGAAGGATCGGTCAGCGGCAGCAACCAGCGCGCCTGACCTGATTTCAGTCCACCGCGCCGGGAACGGTCGACCACCCAGCCACGAGCCTCGATCTGCTTGCCCTTCAATGCCTGCAGAGAGGCGCCATCGAAGCGATGCAGCAGATTGGGTGCAACGCGCAGTACAAGCTTGTCCTGCAACTCGATCCAGATTCCGCCGCGATTGCGTTGAACCTTGCTCACACGCCCGCTGACCAGCGCGAAACCCGAGCGCTCGATCTGCTCCGCTTTCAGTACAGGTGAGCGTTTCCACAGGCCAAGCCCGGCCTGTCGCGCGCGGCGTTCAGCGGCTTGCTGACAATCGACCAGATCTACATTTGGCGCTACCGAAACCTGGAAACCGAGGCCATCGGCGAGCATCTGCGCTTCGAGATTCTCACCCCTGGCGCTGAAAACATGGGCCAGTGTTCGCCCGTAACGGTCCCTGGACTCGACGCCGAGTCGCAGGCCTACCCGCCCGTCGCTCTCGGCGACCAGGGCTTCGAGGCGCTTGCGCGCGGCCACTGCAAACGGCTCGTCGCTGCGGCCCTGCTTGCCGAGTTCGGGCGTATTGAGGCCGATCATCCGCACATTGCGCCCGTCGATCAGGCGCAGGGTGTCGCCGTCGACCACCCGCTGAACCGTGGCGCTGTCCAGACCGGTCGGCGCCGGGCAGAAGGCCTGAACGGAGGAGAGCCAAATCGCGGACACAAAAAAGGCGCCCGCAAGGGACGCCTTTTTCATCAGACCGGAAAAGCCGCTGAGGTTTTCCAGAATGAAGGGCCTTAGGCCTTTTTCGCGCCGAAAGCACCGAAACGGTCGGCGAACTTCTGAACGCGACCACCGGTGTCCAGAGTCTTCTGCTTACCGGTGTAGAACGGGTGGCACTCGTTGCAAACGTCGATCGACAGGGCTTTGCCGAAGGTCGAACGGGTTTCGAACTTGTTGCCGCAGCTGCAAGTTACTGCAACTTCTGGGTAATTCGGGTGGATATCGGCTTTCATGGTGTTTTCCTCAGCTGGCGTGCCGCCATCCAACACGATTGTTGAATACCGCACGTAATTAGGCCGCGGATTCTACCAGACAATCCCGATCACGCAAGCTGTCAGGGGTGCCCTCCATCAGAAAAGACTGTTCAATGTAGACGGCGTCTTTTGACGTCAGGCTGCGTTGCTACTCCTCCCCATAGCAAGCTATGAGTCGTCGTAGCGCCTTGCCTGACGCCAAAATCCACTCGTCAACATTTGAACGCTTTCCTGATGGAGGACACAGGACCGACCGTCTGCTAGGCTCCCGGCCTTCTCCACCGCCCCGCCTATGAGAATCCTCCGCGTGCCCGACGCCATTCTGCGCCTCGCCCTGCCTTCGCCCCTGCGCCGCCTGTTCGACTATCGGGCCCCGGCCGGTGTGCTGCGTTCGCAGTTGCAACCGGGCATGCGCCTGCGGGTGCCGTTCGGTCGGCGGGAGATGATCGGGATTCTGGTGGAAGTCACCGACACCAGCGAAGTGCCGGTGGAAAAGCTCAAACCGGCGCTGGCCCTGCTCGACGCCACCGCTCCGCTACCGCCGGCGCTGTTCAAGCTATGCCTGTGGACGGCTCAGTATTATCAGCACAGCCTCGGCGACACGCTGAGCTGGGCGCTGCCGGTGCTGTTGCGTCAGGGCGAACTGGCCGAGGTTCGGCAGGAACGCTTCTGGTCCGCCGCTCCCGGCGCCAGCCTCGATGACCCGCGCATCGCTCGCGCCCCGCGCCAGCGCGAAGCCCTGGCGACGCTGGCCCAGCATCCTCACGGCGTCGCCCATCAGTTGCTGAGCAAACTGATGCTGAGCAAGGACAGCCTCGATTTGCTGCTGGCCAAGGATCTGGTGCAAGTCGAAGTGCGCCGCCACGCCCCCGGCGCGCGCCATGAACACTGGCTGGCCCAGCCCGAACTGCCGCTCAACAGCGAGCAGCGCGCCGCGTACGAGGCGATCCGCGCCGGGTTCGACAGTTATCACGCGTTCCTGCTCGCCGGGGTCACCGGCAGCGGCAAGACCGAAGTCTATTTGCAGCTGATCCGCGAAACCCTCGAGGCCGGCAAGCAGGCGCTGGTGCTGATTCCGGAGATCAACCTCGGCCCGCAGACCCTCGCCCGTTTCGAACAACGCTTCAATGCACGCATCGCCCTGCTGCACTCGGCGGTCAACGACCGTGATCGTCTGGACGCGTGGCTCGCCGCCCGTGACGGCGAGGCCGACATTATTATCGGCACCCGCTCGGCGCTGTTCACCCCGATGAAAAATCCGGGGCTGATCATCATCGATGAAGAACACGACGGCTCCTATAAACAGCAGGAAGGCCTGCGCTATCACGCGCGGGATCTGGCGCTGGTGCGGGCGCGGCAGGAAAACATCCCGATCGTGCTCGGCTCCGCGACGCCATCCCTGGAAAGCCTGCACAACGCCTACACCGGCCGCTACGGACTCCTGCGCCTGAACGAACGGGCCGGCGGCGCCAAGCAGCCACGTTTCCTGCGCCTCGATGTGAAAAGTCGCCCACTGGACAGCGGCATTTCCGGGCCGATGCAGCAAGCCATCGGCCAGACCCTCGCCGCCGGCCAGCAGGTGCTGGTGTTCCTCAACCGCCGGGGGTTTGCCCCGACTCTGCTGTGCCACGATTGCGGCTGGATGTCCGAATGCCAGCGCTGCGATGCGCGGATGACCGTGCATCAGCGCTACGGCGAACTGCGCTGCCACCACTGCGGTTACGTCGAGCGCGTGCCGCGCCAGTGCCCGAAGTGCAACAAGGTCGATCTGCGGCCCGTGGGCGCCGGTACCGAGCGGGCCGAGGAACGGCTGGCGATTCTGTTCCCGGACTATCCGGTGTTGCGCGTCGACCGGGACAGCACGTCGCGCAAGGACGCGATGAACCAGTTGTTCGCCACGATCCAGAAAGGTCAGCCGTGCATTCTGGTCGGCACCCAGATGTTGGCCAAGGGTCACCATTTCCCTCGGGTGACGCTGGTGTCGATCCTCGATGCCGACGGCGGATTGTTTTCCGGTGACTTCCGCGCCAGCGAGCGCATGGCGCAGTTGATCGTGCAGGTTGCCGGCCGGGCCGGGCGGGCGGAAGAACCGGGCAAGGTGATCATCCAGACCCACCTCGCAGACCATCCTTTACTGGTGCAACTGACCGAGCAGGGTTACTTCGCCTTCGCCGAGCAGGCCCTGAGCGAACGCCGCGCCGCCGGCCTGCCGCCGTTCGCCCACCTCGCCCTGCTGCGCGCCGAAGCGCACAAGCCGGGGCAGGCCGAAGGCTTTCTTGATGAGGCGTGCAGCGAGGCCGAGCGTTTGCTGGTCGAACAGAACCTGACCGGCATTGAACTGTTGGGACCCGTGCCAGCGCCGATGGAACGCCGGGCCGGACGCTTCCGCGCGCAGCTGCTGTTGCAGGCCACGGCCCGGGCGCCGCTGCACCGATTGCTGGCGAGCTGGCTGCTGGTACTGGAGCAGATGCCAAGCGGCCGTGCGGTGCGCTGGTCGCTGGATGTCGATCCGGTGGATCTGTACTGACCGGGCAAAACCGGCCGAATTGTCACCACACATCCACATCCTGCCTGCTAAGGTTGGCAAGCCCGTCTTCGCAACGGATAATGCCCAGTTTTTCCACCCGCGCATCGATGCGCCGCCGCGCTTGCGGTCGAAAGAGAAGACCATGAAAGACACCATTCGCCAGCTGATCCAACAAGCCCTCACCCAACTCGTCAACGAAGGTGTGTTGCCTGAAGGCCTGACGCCGGCGATCCAGGTGGAAAACGCCCGGGACAAGACCCACGGCGACTTCGCCAGCAACATCGCGATGATGCTGGCCAAGCCTGCGGGCATGAAGCCCCGCGACCTGGCGGAGAAAATCATCGCCGCCCTGCCGGCTGACGAGAACGTCACCAAGGCCGAAATCGCCGGCCCCGGCTTCATCAACTTCTTCCAGAACACTCAAGCGCTGGCCTCGCGCCTCGACGCCGCACTGGCCGACGCTCACGTTGGCGTGCGCAAGGCCGGCCCGGCGCAACGCACCGTGGTCGACCTGTCGGCACCGAACCTCGCCAAAGAGATGCACGTCGGCCATCTGCGCTCGACCATCATCGGCGACGGCGTGGCGCGGGTACTCGAATTCCTCGGCGACACCGTCATCCGTCAGAACCACGTCGGCGACTGGGGCACCCAGTTCGGCATGCTGATGGCGTACCTGCAGGAAAACCCGATCACCAGCGACGAACTGTCGGACCTGGAAAACTTCTACCGCGCCGCCAAGCAACGCTTCGACGAATCTCCGGAATTCGCCGACCGCGCCCGTGGTCTGGTGGTCAAGTTGCAGGCTGGCGATGCCGAGTGCCTGGCGCTGTGGACCAAGTTCAAGGACATCTCGCTGTCGCACTGCCAGAAGATCTACGAACTGCTCAACGTCAAACTGACCATGGCCGACGTGATGGGCGAAAGCGCCTACAACGACGACCTGATCAACGTGGTCAACGACCTGAAAGCCGCCGGCATGCTGGTCGAAAGCAACGGCGCCCAGTGCGTGTTCCTCGACGAATTCAAGAACGCCGAAGGCGAGCCGCTGCCGGTGATCATCGTCAAGGCTGACGGCGGCTACCTGTACGCCACCACCGACCTGGCGGCCGTGCGCTACCGCAGCGGCAAGCTGAAGGCCGACCGTGCGCTGTACTTCGTCGACCAGCGTCAGGCCCTGCACTTCCAGCAAGTGTTCGCCGTGGCGCGCAAGGCCGGTTTCGTGACCCATCCGATGGAAATGGAGCACATGGGCTTCGGCACCATGAACGGCGCCGACGGCCGTCCGTTCAAGACCCGTGACGGCGGCACCGTGAAGCTGATCGACCTGCTGACCGAAGCGCAGGAACGTGCCTACAGCCTGGTGAAGGAAAAGAACCCGACACTGGCCGAAGACGAACTGCGCGCGATCGCCAAAGTGGTCGGCATCGGCGCGGTGAAGTACGCCGACCTGTCGAAGCACCGCACCAGCGACTACAGCTTCAACTTCGACCTGATGCTCAATTTCGAAGGCAACACTGCGCCATACCTGTTGTACGCCTACACCCGCGTGGCCGGCGTATTCCGCAAACTGGGCAAGGATTTCAGCGAAGTCGACGGCCAGATCGTCCTCGAGGCCGCGCACGAGCAGGAACTGGCAGCCAAACTGGCGCAGTTCGGTGAAGTGCTGAACAACGTTGCGGAAAAGGGCACGCCACATACCTTGTGCACCTACCTGTACGACGTGGCCGGTCTGTTCTCCAGCTTCTACGAGAACTGCCCGATCCTCGCCGCCGACACCCCGGCACAAATGCAAAGCCGTCTGCGCCTTGCCGCGCTGACCGGCCGTACCCTCAAGCAAGGCCTGGAACTGCTCGGCCTGGAAACCCTGGAGCGCATGTAAGTTGGCTGCCAAGAAAAAACCTGCACCCAAGCGTGGCGCCAGCCGTTACCAAGCTCCAGCGAAGCAGCCGATTCCAGGCTGGCTGTGGATGGCCATCGGCCTGACGGTCGGCGCGTTCATCGTGTTCCTGATGAAACTGGAGCCGGGCAAGGGCAGCGACACGGTCAAGCGCGAGAAGGTCGAGCAACAGCAACAACAGAAAGCCAGCAAGATCGCCGAGGCCAACAAGACCCCGCCGAGCCCGACGCAACCGGTGAAGCCGAAGTACGACTTCTACACCCTGCTGCCGGAATCGGAAGTGATCGTGCCGCCTGATGCCGTGCCGGAGAAAACCCTGCCGACGCCACAAGTGCCGGCAATCCCGACCACGCCGGTGACCCCGGCGGAAGCGGCGAAAATCGACACCGCACGCGCACAGGCTGCACTGGCCGGGATCACCCCGCCGCCAGCGCCACCGGTGACCAAGGCTGCACCGGTGACCAAGTTCTTCCTGCAGGCCGGCTCGTTCCGCAAAGAGACAGATGCCGACAAGGTCCGCGCGCAGATCATTCTGCTCGGCCAGGCGGTCGCGGTTGAGTCCGGGACGGTCAAGGATGAAACCTGGTACCGCGTACTGGTCGGCCCGTTCAGCAACCGCGAACAGCTGACCACCGCCCAGAAACAACTGGCGGGCGCGGGCTTCAGCAACCTGTTGTTACAACAACGCCAGAGCCGCTGATCCTCCCCCACCGATCGTTCCCACGCTCTGCGTGGGAATGCAGCCCGGGACGCTCCGCGTCCCTTGCCGCAGGGACGCGGAGCGTCCATTGAGGCATTCCCACGCGGAGCGTGGGAACGATAATGTAGCTCTGCGTGGGAGCGATCACTTGCAAACCACCGCTCGTCCCCTCTCCCGCCCCGCAGTTGAAATCCTCTCCACCACCCCCATATGAATGGGCATAAGGCATTTTCGCCCCGCAGTGTGGAGACTCTTCCCTTGACCACCATCGTTTCAGTCCGCCGCCACGGCAAAGTCGTCATGGGCGGCGACGGCCAGGTTTCTCTCGGCAACACCGTGATGAAAGGCAACGCGAAGAAAGTTCGTCGCCTGTACCACGGCGAAGTCATCGCCGGTTTCGCCGGTGCCACCGCCGACGCCTTTACCCTGTTCGAACGTTTCGAAGGCCAGCTTGAAAAACACCAGGGTCACCTGGTTCGCGCCGCCGTCGAACTCGCCAAAGAGTGGCGCACCGACCGTTCCCTGAGCCGCCTCGAAGCGATGCTCGCGGTCGCCAACAAGGACGCATCCCTGATCATCACCGGCAACGGTGACGTGGTCGAACCCGAAGACGGCCTGATCGCCATGGGTTCCGGTGGCGCCTACGCGCAAGCCGCCGCCAGCGCGCTGCTGAAGAAGACCGACCTGTCGGCCCGCGAAATCGTCGAGACCGCTCTCGGCATCGCCGGCGACATCTGTGTATTCACCAACCACACCCAGACCATTGAGGAGCAGGATCTCGCTGAATAAGCCTGACGCGGCCCCTGTGCCACGGCTTGTTTCTGCTTGAGGACCGTCAATTATTATGTCCATGACTCCCCGCGAAATCGTCCACGAACTCAACCGCCACATCATCGGCCAGGACGATGCCAAGCGCGCCGTCGCGATTGCCCTGCGCAACCGCTGGCGCCGCATGCAGCTGCCTGAAGAGCTGCGCGTTGAAGTGACCCCGAAGAACATCCTGATGATCGGCCCGACCGGTGTCGGTAAAACCGAAATCGCCCGTCGCCTGGCCAAGCTGGCCAACGCGCCGTTCATCAAGGTCGAAGCGACCAAGTTCACCGAAGTCGGCTATGTCGGCCGTGACGTCGAATCGATCATCCGTGATCTGGCCGACGCCGCGATCAAGATGCTGCGCGAGCAGGAAATGACCCGCGTTCGCCACCGTGCCGAAGACGCCGCCGAGGACCGTATTCTCGACGCCCTGCTGCCGCCGGCACGCATGGGCTTCAGCAACGAAGAAGCGCCGACCCAGGATTCCAACACTCGCCAACTGTTCCGCAAGCGCCTGCGCGAAGGCCAGCTGGATGACAAGGAAATCGAGATCGAAGTCGCCGAAATGGCCGGCATCGAGATCGCCACGCCTCCTGGCATGGAAGAAATGACCAACCAGTTGCAGAACCTGTTCGCCAACATGGGCAAGGGCAAGAAGAAGGCCCGCAAGCTCAAGGTCAAGGAAGCGCTGAAGCTGGTACGCGATGAAGAAGCCGGTCGTCTGGTCAACGAAGAAGAGTTGAAGGCCAAGGCCCTGGAAGCGGTCGAGCAGCACGGCATCGTGTTCATCGACGAGATCGACAAGGTCGCCAAGCGCGGCAATGTCGGCGGCGCCGATGTGTCCCGCGAGGGCGTGCAACGTGACCTGCTGCCGCTGATCGAAGGCTGCACCGTCAACACCAAGCTGGGCATGGTCAAGACCGACCACATCCTGTTCATCGCCTCCGGTGCGTTCCACCTGAGCAAGCCGAGCGATCTGGTTCCGGAGCTGCAAGGCCGTCTGCCGATCCGCGTCGAACTCAAGGCCCTGAGCCCGCAGGACTTCGAACGCATCCTCAGCGAACCGCACGCCTCGCTCACCGAGCAATACTGCGCGCTGCTGAAAACCGAAGGCCTGAACATCCAGTTCCAGCCGGAAGGCATCAAGCGTCTGGCGGAAATCGCCTGGCAGGTCAACGAGAAGACCGAGAACATCGGTGCCCGTCGCCTGCACACGCTGCTCGAGCGTCTGCTGGAAGAGGTATCGTTCAGCGCCGGCGATCTGGCCAGCGCCCACGACGACAAGGCGATCCAGATCGATGCCGAATACGTCAACAGCCACCTGGGCGAATTGGCGCAGAACGAAGACCTGTCCCGTTATATTCTGTAGAGCTGCCAGCTCCGAGCTACAAGCGGCAAGCTGAGTTAAGCTTGCCGCTTGTAGCTTGCAGCTAAAGGCTTTTTTCTATGCTTCCCACCGACATCAAACTGCACAAAGCCTCGAAAACCCTGTCGCTCAAATACGCGTCCGGCGAGGAATACACCCTGCCCGCCGAATTCCTGCGCGTGCATTCCCCCTCCGCCGAGGTTCAGGGCCACGGCAAACCGATCCTGCAATTCGGCAAGCTGAACGTCGGCCTGACCAAGGTAGAACCGGCCGGTCAATACGCACTGAAACTGACCTTCGACGACGGTCACGACAGCGGTCTGTTCACCTGGGATTATCTGTACGAGCTGGGGCGACGTTATGACGCACTCTGGGCGGATTATCTGGCCGAGCTCAAAGCCGCCGGCAAAACCCGCGACCCGGACCAGTCCGTCGTCAAGCTGATGCTCTAGTCCGCGCCCTGGACTGTTTAGAGGGCATTTTCTAGATTCATCTGTTTGAATGCTCCGCTAAAGCGGCCCGGGATCGGCTGCTTGCGAAAAAAATCAATCTCGGGTAACCAATGGAACTGGCAAGTTCCCTGCAGTGCTCTACGACTGTAAAGCAGCTATGCAGAATCAACGGTCACCCGAGCAGTAGTACCTGGCATTGGCTGTGGAACTGCACAGCAGAAAACCGGGTACTCGTCTCAGGACAATGGAGCGTCGTAGATGAGTAACAAGAATAACGATGATTTGAAGTACCAGGCCTCGGAAAACACCCTGGGGCTGAATCCTGTCGTTGGGCTTCGCGGAAAGGATCTGCTGGCCTCTGCTCGAATGGTGCTGACCCAGGCCATCAAACAACCGATCCATAGTGTCAAACACGTCACCCAGTTCGGCCTCGAACTGAAGAACGTGCTGTTCGGCAAATCCGACCTGCAACCGGCGGGCGATGACCGTCGCTTCGTCGATCCGGCGTGGAGTCAGAACCCGCTGTACAAACGTTATCTGCAAACCTACCTGGCATGGCGCAAGGAACTCCATGCCTGGATCGACGACAGCAGCCTCTCGCCCAAGGACATCGCGCGTGGCCACTTCGTGATCAACCTGATGACCGAGGCCATGGCCCCGACCAACACGGCAGCCAATCCGGCAGCGGTCAAACGCTTCTTCGAGACCGGCGGCAAGAGCCTGCTCGACGGCCTTTCGCATCTGGCCAAGGATCTGGTGCACAACGGCGGCATGCCGAGCCAGGTCAACATGGGCGCGTTCGAGGTCGGCAAGAGCCTGGGCGTGACCGAAGGCGCAGTGGTGTTTCGCAACGACGTGCTGGAGCTGATCCAGTACAAGCCGATCACCGAGCAGGTGCACGAACGCCCGCTGCTGGTAGTGCCGCCGCAGATCAACAAGTTCTATGTATTCGACCTGAGCCCGGACAAGAGCCTGGCGCGTTTCTGCCTGCGCAACAATGTGCAGACCTTCATCGTCAGCTGGCGCAACCCGACCAAGGAACAGCGTGAGTGGGGCCTCTCGACCTACATCGAAGCCCTGAAGGAAGCGGTCGACGTGGTCACCGCGATCACCGGCAGCAAGGACGTCAACATGCTCGGTGCCTGCTCCGGCGGCATCACCTGCACCGCCCTGCTCGGCCACTACGCGGCGATCGGCGAGAACAAGGTCAACGCCCTGACCCTGCTGGTCAGCGTGCTCGATACAACGCTGGACAGCGACGTCGCGCTCTTCGTCGACGAGCAGACCCTGGAGACCGCCAAGCGCCATTCGTATCAGGCCGGCGTGCTCGAAGGCAAAGACATGGCCAAGGTCTTCGCCTGGATGCGCCCCAACGATCTGATCTGGAACTACTGGGTCAACAACTACCTGCTCGGCAACGAGCCGCCGGTGTTCGACATCCTGTTCTGGAACAACGATACGACTCGACTGCCGGCGGCGTTCCACGGCGACCTGATCGAGATGTTCAAAAACAACCCACTGATCCGCCCCAATGCACTGGAAGTGTGCGGCACGCCGATCGACCTCAAGCAGGTAACCGCCGACATCTTCTCGCTGGCCGGCACCAACGACCACATCACCCCGTGGAAGTCCTGCTACAAGTCGGCGCAGCTGTTTGGTGGCAAGGTCGAATTCGTGCTGTCGAGCAGCGGGCATATCCAGAGCATTCTGAACCCGCCGGGCAACCCGAAATCGCGCTACATGACCAGCGATGAAATGACCGCGAATGCCGATGACTGGCAGGAAAACTCGACCAAACACGCCGACTCCTGGTGGTTGTACTGGCAGGCATGGCAGGCCGCGCGCTCGGGCGAGCTGAAAAAGGCGCCGACCAAGCTGGGCAACAAAGCGTATCCGGCAGGCGAAGCTTCACCGGGCACTTACGTTCACGAGCGGTAACCGACACACCTCGCCCCACACTGTGGGAGCGAGCCTGCTCGCGATGGCGTCGACAGCCGGAACAATGTGCTGACTGATACACCGCTATCGCGAGCAGGCTCGCTCCCACAGGGGATTGAGGCTGACATAGAGATCGACCCACAGGGCCTTGAAGCATGCCGCACCCGTTCATCTTTCGAACTGTCGAGCTGGATGGCCAGACTATCCGTACGGCGGTCCGCCCCGGCAAGCCTCACTTGACGCCCTTGCTGATATTCAACGGCATCGGCGCCAACCTGGAGCTGGTGTTTCCTTTTGTCGCGGCGCTGGATCCGGACCTGGAAGTGATCGCCTTCGACGTGCCCGGTGTCGGCGGTTCCTCGACGCCGAGCCGACCGTATCGCTTTCCGGGACTGGCGAAACTCACCGCACGGATGCTCGATTACCTCGACTACGGACAGGTCAACGTGATCGGCGTGTCCTGGGGTGGCGCGCTGGCGCAGCAGTTTGCCTACGACTATCCCGAGCGCTGCAAGAAGCTGGTGCTGGCGGCGACCGCCGCCGGTGCGGTGATGGTGCCGGGCAAGCCGAAAGTGCTGTGGATGATGGCCAGCCCGCGGCGCTACATCCAGCCGTCCCATGTGATCCGCATCGCCCCGATGATCTACGGCGGCTCGTTCCGCCGCGACCCGACACTCGCCGCCAGCCATGCGGCCAAGGTGCGTTCGGCGGGCAAGCTCGGTTACTACTGGCAACTGTTCGCGGGCCTGGGCTGGACCAGCATTCACTGGCTGCACAAGATCCACCAGCCGACGCTGGTGCTGGCCGGCGATGACGACCCGCTGATCCCGCTGATCAACATGCGCATGCTCGCCTGGCGAATCCCCAACGCGCAGTTGCACATCATCGACGACGGGCACCTGTTCCTGATTACCCGGGCCGAGGCGGTGGCGCCGATCATCATGAAATTCCTCCAGGAGGAACGTCAGCGTGCGGTGATGCATCCGCACCCGACACCGCTGGGCGGATAACCGTCCCGGGACGGATTTCTGGACAGCGTTTTGCAACGCGTCTGGACAGGTGCGTGGCAGGAGGCCACGCAGGCAGCAACCCGCAACAGCGTCTATGGTGTTCTGGTTCGGTGTGTTTGTTTTTGGCCTGAAGACGAAGGAGTGTTGAGTCATGCGTGACAAACCAGCGACGGGCGTCGTGCCCAGCCCCGCCGTGTTCATCAATGCACAGAGTGCCATGACCGGTCTGCGCGGCCGGGACCTGATTTCGACCTTGCGCAACGTTGCGGCCCACGGGCTGCGCAATCCGATCCACAGTGCAAAACACGCCTTGAAGCTGGGAGGCGCGCTCGGACGCGTGCTGCTCGGCGAAACCCTCCACCCGACCAATCCGCAGGACAGCCGCTTCGCCGATCCGGCGTGGAGCCTGAACCCGTTCTATCGGCGCAGCCTTCAGGCTTATCTGGCCTGGCAGAAACAGGTCAAGAGCTGGATCGACGAGAGCAGCATGAGCGACGACGACCGCGCCCGCGCACACTTCGCCTTCACCCTGCTCAACGACGCCGTGGCGCCTTCCAACACGCTGCTCAATCCGCTGGCGGTCAAGGAACTGTTCAACTCTGGCGGCCACAGTCTGGTGCGCGGTCTCAGCCATCTGATCGACGACCTGTTGCACAACGACGGCCTGCCGCGCCAGGTGACCAAACAGGCATTCGAAGTCGGCAAGACCGTCGCCACCACCACAGGGTCAGTGGTGTTTCGCAACGAAATGCTCGAGCTGATCCAGTACCGGCCGATGAGCGAAAAGCAGTATTCGAAACCGCTGCTGGTGGTGCCGCCGCAAATCAACAAGTACTACATTTTCGACCTCAGCCCGAGCAACAGCTTCGTCCAGTTCGCCCTGAAGAACGGCTTGCAGACCTTCATGATCAGCTGGCGCAACCCGGATGTGCGCCATCGCGAATGGGGCCTGTCGACCTACGTCGAAGCCGTGGAAGAAGCGATGAACATCTGCCGGGCGATCACCGGCGCCCGTGAGGTCAACCTGATGGGCGCCTGCGCCGGCGGGCTGACCATCGCGGCGCTGCAAGGGCATCTGCAGGCCAAGCGGCAGCTGCGGCGAGTCTCCAGCGCCACCTATCTGGTGAGCCTGCTCGACAGTGAGATGAACACCCCGGCCACCCTGTTCGCCGATGAGCAGACGCTCGAAGCGGCCAAGCGGCGTTCCTATCAGAAAGGCGTGCTGGACGGCCGCGACATGGCCAAGGTGTTCGCCTGGATGCGCCCCAACGATTTGATCTGGAGTTATTTCGTTAACAACTATCTGCTGGGCAAGGAGCCGCCGGCGTTCGACATTCTCTACTGGAACAACGACAGCACCCGCCTGCCCGCCGCGTTTCACGGCGACATTCTGGACTTCTTCAAGCACAACCCGTTGACCCATCCGGGGGGCCTGGAAGTGTGCGGCACGCCGATCGACCTGCAGAAGGTCACGGTCGACAGTTTCAGCGTGGCCGGCATGAACGACCACATCACGCCGTGGGACGCGGTGTATCGCTCGACGCTGTTGCTGGGCGGTGAGCGGCGCTTCGTGCTGTCCAACAGCGGCCACGTGCAGAGCATCCTCAACCCGCCGGGCAACCCGAAAGCCCATTACGTCGAGAACGGAAAGCTCAGCGGTGATCCGCGCGCCTGGTACTACGACGCCAAGAAAGTCGACGGCAGCTGGTGGCCGCAATGGCTGGAGTGGGTGCAGCAGCGCTCCGGCACGCTGCGCGAAACCCAGATGACCCTCGGCAACGCCAATTATCCACCGATGGAAGCGGCACCCGGCACCTATGTGCGTGTGCGCTGACTGACTCAAGCCCTTTTAAGAAGACTGGATGAAAACAAGCGAACGGATCCTCGAATGTGCCCTGCAGTTGTTCAATGAAAAGGGCGAGCCGAACGTCTCCACCATGGAGGTTGCCAATGAAATGGGGATCAGCCCCGGCAACCTCTACTACCACTTCCACGGCAAGGAACCGCTGATTCTCGGACTGTTCGAGCGCTTCCAGAACGACCTCGCCCCGCTGCTCGACCCTCCCGCCGATGTCGAACTGGCGCCGGAGGATTACTGGCTGTTCCTGCACCTGATCGTCGAACGGCTGGCGCAGTACCGTTTTCTGTTCCAGGACCTGTCGAACCTGGCCGGGCGCCTGCCGAAACTGGCCAAGGGCATTCGCCAGTTCCTCAACGTGCTCAAGCGCACGCTGGCGTCATTGCTGGCGCGGTTGAAGGCGTCGGGGCAGTTGGTCAGCGACACCCAGGCGCTGGGGCAACTGGTGGAGCAGATCACCATGACGCTGCTGTTCTCGCTGGACTATCAGCGGATTCTCGATCGCGAAGGGGAAGTGCGGCTGGTGGTGTACCAGATCATGATGCTGGTGGCGCCGCATCTGTTGCCGCCGGTGAAGGTGGCGACGGAGAGGATGGCTTTGCAGTACCTCGAAGATCACGAGTGAGTCAGGTAGATCGCTGCCCTCACCCTAGCCCTCCCGAAACGTCGGACCGCCCGTAGGGAGAGGGAACCTACGGAGTTGTCTTACGCTAGACATCGACCTGAAAGACCTTATCGATTATGGATTCAATGCTTCACTTTCAGGCCGACGTAAGACTGAAGCATCCCCCAATCGGCCCCCTCTCCCTCCGGGAGAGGGCTGGGGTGAGGGGCTCTTGGATCAGATATAAAAAACGCCCGACCTTCACAGGCCGGGCGTTTTCTTGAGCCCTGAAAAATCAGGACTGACTGGTTGGCGTCGACGGCGTCGATGCAGCAGTCGGAGCAGGCGCCGGGGTTGGAGCCGAGGCGGAGTTCGACGTGCTTGCCAGTGCTTGCGGTGTGGTCACCGGTTTTGGTGCTGCAGCTTTCGGTGCAGCGGCTTTCGGCGCGGCCGGTTTTTTCACTGCAGGCTTTTTCGCCGCAGCCGGTTTGGCGGCAGGCTTGGCGGCGGGTTTGGCTGCTGCGGTTTTCGCTGCTGGTTTGGCTGCTGGCTTGGCCGCAGGTTTAGCGGCTGATTTTGCAGCCGGCTTGGCGGCGGCCTTGGCAGCAACCGGTTTGGCCGCGGCTTTCGCTGCAGGCTTGGCGGCAGCAGTTTTGGCTGCTGGTTTTGCGGCCGGTTTGGCGGCGGCTTTAGCCAGTGGCTTGGCAGCGGTTTTGGCCGCAGGCTTGGCTGCTGCGGTTTTCGCCGCGACAGGCTGAGCTTTCAGGCCGGTGAGTTTTTCGATCTGCTTGGTCAGGGTATCGACCTTCTTGTGCAGATCCTTCACCTCGTTGCGGCTCGGTACGCCCAGGCGCGAAATCGCACTGTTCAGGCGCTTGTCGAAAGCCCCTTCCAGCTGATCCCAGGTGCCCAGTGCGCGATCTTTCACGCCGCTGATGCGCGATTTTGCCGAGCTTGCAGAATCCTTGGCAGCATCGACTTTCTTGCCAACTGCAGCCTTGGTGAGCTTCTCGGCTTTCTCGCCGTCTTTGACCAATGTATCGAAGAGCTTGCTGCCGTCAGTGTCGATCTTCGAGTACACGCCTAAACCAGCCAGCCAGATCTTGCGGGAATAGTCTTCGACTTTTCCGATCCACGAGCTGCCTTCTTTATCGGTGTTCTTTTTACCAGCCATCCCGTTCTCCTTAAGATTTACGCGCGACGCGTTCGAGCAATGCCGTCAGCTCATCGAGCTTAGCAGAGAGTGTCTCAACGTCATGTTTAGACGGAATGCCGATACGATTCAAGGCACTGGCCACACGTGTGTCGAACGCCTTCTCGACCTTGTCGAGCTGAACTTCGACCCGGCCTTTGAAAGAGCTGACTTCGCTCTTGGCTTCATCGATCTCGGCGTTGGCCGCTTCGAGTTTTTCGGTGACGGCTTTTTTGCCTTTCTTTTCAACAGTTTGACCAGCCTTGATCAACTCCTGAAAGTACTCGCTGCCCTCCTGACCGACCTTGGTGTAGGCACCCAGGCCTGCCAGCCAGATCTTGCGGGCATAGGACTTGACGTCGCTCAGAGCGGAAGTCGAAGCGTCGATTTTTTTCTTCAAAATGACTTTGGCCATGGTGCACCTCACGCGCAGAAGGTTTGAGGAACTGCCCTGACGAGTGTCGGGCTCAGGCACAAAGTAGGGAGAAAAATTAGAAACGGCACCCTAACAACTGACATAAAAGGCAGGTGCACGAGAAAAAAACGGGGAGCCCGAAGCTCCCCGTTTTGTCCTGATCAGACCAGCGCTTTATCCAGCGCCTTTTCGATCTCGGCTTTGATCATGCCGCTCATGGCCGACATCATCAGGCCCAGTTCCACGTCGACCCGGATCGAATCCTCGGCCACATGCACCGCGCCCTTCACGCCCGAACGCTTGAGGTTCAGGACATCGCCCGACCACTGCGGCTCCAGGCCATATTGATCGGAGAGTTTTTGCGCCAGTTTGTCGGCTTTCTCGCGGGCCGCTTCCTTGCCCAGGCTGTGGGCACGCTCAACACTGATATGGGCCATTGAATGACTCCTGCTTTTTGAATGGGGCTATGAATGCCTGCAACGAATCTTGACCGCCACTGCGGCAAATCGTCCCGAAGGTTGCCCATCTTACCTTTAGCCATTCCAAGACAAAGCATGGCTTGGGGATTAGAATGTCGCGCATTCTCTTTTGGTGACAGCGATATGACTGATCAGCGCAAAGGCAGCGATGCCGAACCCACCACTCACTTCGGCTTCAAAAACGTTCCGGAAAGCCAGAAAGCGGAAAAAGTCGCTGAGGTGTTCCACTCCGTGGCCGCCAAGTACGACCTGATGAACGACCTTCTGTCGGGCGGCATGCACCGTCTGTGGAAGCGTTTCGCGATCGAACTGTCGGGCGTGCGCGCCGGTAACCGCGTGCTGGACATCGCCGGCGGTACGGGCGACCTGACCAAGAAATTCTCGCACCTGGTCGGCCCGACCGGTCAGGTGGTTCTCGCGGACATCAACGAATCCATGCTCAAGGTCGGTCGTGACCGCCTGCTGGATGTCGGTGTTTCGGGCAACGTCGAGTTCGTTCAGGCCGACGCTGAAAAGCTGCCGTTCCCGGACAACCATTTCGACTGCGTGACCATCGCCTTCGGCCTGCGCAACGTGACGCACAAGGAAGACGCCCTGCGTTCGATGCTGCGCGTACTCAAGCCGGGCGGTCGCCTGCTGGTGCTGGAATTCTCCAAGCCGACCAACGCGCTGATGTCCAAGGCATACGACGCCTACTCGTTCGCCTTCATGCCGCTGATGGGCAAGCTGATCACCAACGACTCGGAAAGCTATCGCTACCTGGCCGAATCGATCCGCATGCACCCGAATCAGGAAACCCTGAAGTCGATGATGGTCGACGCCGGTTTCGACCGTGTGACCTATCACAACATGACCGCAGGCATCGTCGCCCTGCACCGCGGCATCAAACCCTGATGCTGCTGACCGGGCTGCTCGCCAGCGTCGAACTCGGCCTGAACCGCGTGCTGCGTCTCGACAGCACGGCGCTGCCGCGACTGGCGCACCTGACCGGCAAAGTGATTGCCGTGGATTGCCGCAGCCCGGCGCTGCAACTGTTCATCCTGCCGAGCGACGAAGGCCTGATGCTGGCATCCCACTGGGAAACCGGCGTCGACTGCACCCTGCGCGCCCCGGCCTCGAGCCTGGTGAAACTGGCCCTGAGCAAGGACAAGACGGCGGTGCTGCACGCGCCGGAAGTCGAACTCGACGGTGACAGCGGCGTGCTGCTGGAGCTGGCGGGCGTGCTGCAGGATCTGGAGCTGGACTGGGAGTACGAACTCTCGCGCTGGCTGGGCCCGGTCGCCACGCAACTGGTCGGCGGTCACCTGCGCAGCCGCGCCCGCTGGTATCAACAAGGATTTGCCAGCCTCAACCAGAACCTCGCCGAATACCTGGCCGAAGAATCGCGTACCCTCGTCGGTCAGCGCGAAGCCGAAGCCCGCTTCAGCGAACTGGACCGGATCAAACTCGATCTGGAACGTCTCGAGGCGCGCTTCGAGCGCCTTTCCCGATCCCTCGACCCAAGCGATAACGCATGAAGCTGCTCGCCGTCCGCCGTCTGTTGCGCATCCAGCGCGTCGTGATCCGCTACCGCCTCGATGACCTGCTGTTCGACCTGCCTTTGCCGTGGTTCCTGCTGGCGCTGCGCTATGTCCTGCCTTGGCGCTGGTTCCCGCGCAAGCCGCTGGACCTGAGCCGTGGCGCACGCCTACGCCTGGCGTTGCAGGACCTGGGGCCGATCTTCATCAAGTTCGGGCAGATCCTTTCGACTCGCCGCGACCTGCTGCCGGAAGACATCGCCGATGAGCTGATGCGGTTGCAGGACCGCGTGCCGCCGTTCGATTCGCAGCTGTCGGTCAAACTGATCGAAGAACAACTGGGCAAGAAGATCAGCGAAGTGTTCAGCCGCTTCGACGTCGAACCGCTGGCCTCGGCTTCGGTGGCACAGGTACACGCCGCGCAACTGAAGACCGGCGAAGAAGTAGTGGTCAAGGTGATCCGCCCGGGCCTGAAACCGATCATTGCCCAGGATCTGGCGTGGCTGTTCATCCTCGCCCGCGCCGCCGAAAAGGTCTCCGCCGACGCTCGTCTGCTGCACCCGGTGGACGTGGTCAGCGACTATGAAAAAACCATCTACGACGAACTCGACCTGTTGCGCGAGGCAGCCAACGCCAGCCAGTTGAAGCGCAACTTCGAAGGCTCGCCGCTGCTCTACGTGCCGCAAGTCTATTGGGACTGGTGCCGGCCGAAAGTGCTGGTGATGGAGCGCATCTACGGGATTCAGGTGACCGATCTGGCGACCCTCGCCGACCAGCGCACCGACATGAAGATGCTTGCCGAACGCGGCGTGGAGATTTTCTTCACCCAGGTATTCCGCGACAGTTTCTTCCACGCCGACATGCACCCGGGCAACATCTTCGTCAGCACCGTCAACCCGTGGAGCCCGCAGTACATCGCGATCGACTGCGGCATCGTCGGCAGCCTGACCCCGGAAGACCAGGACTATCTGGCACGCAACCTGTTCGCCTTCTTCAAGCGCGACTACCGCCGCGTGGCGCAATTGCACATCGATTCGGGCTGGGTGCCGGCGGAAACCAAGCTCAACGAATTCGAAGCGGCGATCCGTACCGTGTGCGAGCCGATCTTCGAAAAACCATTAAAAGATATTTCATTTGGCCAGGTGCTGATGCGCCTGTTCCAGACCGCGCGCCGCTTCAACATGGAGGTGCAGCCGCAACTCGTATTGCTGCAAAAGACCCTGCTGAACATCGAAGGCCTGGGCCGTCAGCTGTATCCGGATCTGGATCTGTGGAACACCGCGCAGCCGTTCCTCGAACGCTGGATGCGCGAGCGCGTCAGCCCGAAAACCTTGATCGGCAACGTCCAGAGCCAGTTCGAACAACTGCCGCACCTGGCCAACATGGCCCGCGATCTGCTCGAACGCATGTCCCAGCCCCACGCCAACGACCCGCCGCCACCGTGGAAAAAACGCAAGGACGACTGGTTCCTGCGCCTGCTCGGCAGCGCCCATCTGGCGGGCGGTACGATCCTCGCCGCCGGTGGCCCGATGCACGAACTGGGGCATTGGCCCGCCGGGATCATGGTGGCCGTCGGCTTGTATCTGGTCGTTCGCCGATAGCCAGTTCCGTGATCGGCTGGCACACTGTTTCAACGCCTGAGCCCGACTATTGAAGTGTGGGTTCGCTGTCGGAGTCGAAGATGAAAAACTGGCTGGACGAGATCAAGTGGGACGCCGATGGCCTGGTGCCGGCGATTGCCCAGGATCACAAGACCGGACGCGTATTGATGATGGCCTGGATGAACCGCGAAGCCCTGGAGCTGACCGCGGCGGAAAACCGTGCCATCTATTGGTCACGTTCCCGTGGCAAGCTGTGGCGCAAGGGCGAAGAGTCCGGCCACGTACAGACGCTGCATGAAATGCGTCTGGACTGCGACGCCGACGTCATCATCCTGATGGTCGAACAGATCGGCGACATCGCTTGCCATACCGGCCGTCAAAGCTGCTTCTACCGCGTCTTCGAAAACGGCGACTGGAAAACGGTCGACCCGGTCCTGAAAGACCCGCACGCCATCTATTCCGCAGGACACAAACATGAGTGACACTCTGACCCGCCTTGCTCAGGTGCTGGAAGAGCGCAAAGGCGCAGCCGCCGACAGCTCGTATGTCGCCAGTCTGTACCACAAGGGTCTGAACAAGATTCTGGAGAAGGTCGGCGAAGAGTCGGTTGAAACGATCATTGCCGCCAAGGACGCCGCCGTCAGCGGCGACTGCAGCGACGTGATCTACGAGACCGCCGACCTGTGGTTCCACAGCATGGTCATGCTTGCCCAGCTGGGGCAGCATCCGCAGGCGGTGCTGGATGAACTGGATCGCCGTTTCGGCCTGTCCGGACACGTCGAGAAAGCCTCGCGCCCGTCCGCCTGAACAACTATTAGAGAGGAACAGCAACATGGGCATTTTTGACTGGAAACACTGGATCGTCATCCTGGTGGTCGTGGTACTGGTGTTCGGTACCAAGAAACTGAAAAACCTCGGCACCGACGTCGGCGAGTCGATCAAGGGCTTCCGTAAAGCCATGAACGACGACGAGAAACCGGCCGATCCGACCGTCACGCCTGCGCAACCGGTACCGCCGGTCCAGCCGCAAGCCACCGCTCAGGCCAACCCGCCGCACACCATCGACGTGCAGGCGCAGAAAGTCGAAGAGCCGATCCGCAAAGACGTGTGAGCACTGACTAATGTTTGGTATCAGCTTCTCTGAACTGCTGCTCGTCGGCCTCGTTGCCCTGCTGGTGCTGGGTCCCGAGCGTCTGCCGGGCGCTGCACGCACCGCCGGCCTGTGGGTCGGACGGCTGAAGCGCAGCTTCAACGCGATCAAACAGGAAGTTGAGCGTGAAATCGGTGCCGACGAAATTCGTCGGCAACTGCACAATGAGCACATCCTGTCGCTGGAACAGGAGGCGCGGAAGATTTTCACGCCGGTTCAGCAGGAGCCGACGCCGGTCGAGCACGTGGGTGAGCAGACGATTCACAGCCCTGCCGCTCCAACGCCAGCGGCACCTGCTGTAGCGCCAACCGAACCAGCGCCTGTCGTCGCGCCAGCCTCGGTTGAACACGTAGCCCCAACCGCCGCGCCGACCACACCAGCGCCTCACGACACCACTCTGCCGCCGCGAGCCCCATGAGCGATCTCCCCGAAAACGACCAGCACATGCCGCTGGTTTCGCACCTCACCGAGTTGCGCACCCGCCTGCTGCGTTGCGTGGCGGCGATCTTCATCATCTTCGCCGGGCTGTTTGCCTTCACCCAGCAGATCTACACCTTCGTCTCGACGCCGCTACGCGAATACCTGCCAGCCGGCGCGACGATGATCGCCACCGACGTGTCGTCGCCGTTCCTGACGCCGCTGAAACTGACGATGATGGTCTCGCTGTTCCTGGCGATCCCGGTGATCCTGCATCAGATCTGGGGCTTCATCGCGCCGGGCCTGTACAAGCACGAGAAGCGCGTCGCAGTGCCGTTGCTGATCTCCAGCATCCTGCTGTTCTACACCGGCATGGCGTTCGCCTACTTCTTCGTGTTCCCGCTGATCTTCAAGTTCTTCGCCTCGGCCACCCCGGCCGGCGTGGAAATGATGACCGACATCACCAGTTACCTCGATTTCGTCATGACGCTGTTCTTCGCTTTCGGCGTGGCGTTCGAAATCCCGGTGGCCGTGGTGCTGCTGGTGTGGATCGGCGTGGTCGACGTCAAATACCTGAAGAAGATTCGTCCGTATGTGATCATCGGCTGCTTCGTGGTCGGCATGATCCTGACACCGCCGGACATCTTCTCCCAGACCCTGCTGGCCGTGCCGATGTGGATGCTGTTCGAAGTGGGCATCCTGTTCGGCAGTCTGGTCAGCAAACGCGAGCGCCCGGAAGAAACCGCCGACGACCACAACGACCAGCCGCCAGCGACTCAGCCATGAACCTGCTGCTGCTCGAAGAGGCCGACTTCATCGCGGCCGACCGCGTCGTGCTGCGTGATCGGCGCCTGACCCACATGCAGGAAGTCCACCGCTCGGAAGTCGGCGACAGCCTGCGGGTCGGGCGTATCAACGGGCAGATGGGCTCGGCCGAGCTGCTGCGTCTGGACGCGGGCGAAGCCGAGCTGCGAGTCACCCTCGATCAACCGCCGCCGGCCAAACTGCCGCTGACCCTGGTGCTCGCCCTGCCCCGCCCGAAGATGCTGCGCCGGGTGTTCCAGACCGTGGCGACCATGGGCGTGTCGAAGGTGATTCTGGTCAACAGCTACCGGGTCGAGAAAAGCTTCTGGCAGACGCCGTTCCTCGAGCCGGAAGCGATTCGCGAACAACTGATCCTCGGCCTCGAACAGGCACGCGATACCGTGCTGCCGGAAATCATCATCGAGAAGCGCTTCAAGCCGTTCGTCGAAGACCGCCTGCCAGCCGTCACCGACGGCACCCTCGGCCTGGTCGGTCATCCGGGCAATTTCCCGCCCTGCCCCCGCGCCCTGAACGAACCGGTAACCCTGGCCATCGGCCCCGAGGGTGGCTGGATTCCCTACGAAATCGATCTGCTGACCAAGGCCGGCCTGCAACCGGTGCAGCTTGGCGAGCGAATCCTGCGGGTCGAAACTGCCGTCACCGCGCTGCTGGCCCGGTTGTTCTGAGCGCTTCTGTTCTAAGCACTTCGCCGGACAAAAGGCGTTACAGATTGCCATCATCCGGCCGATACCCTCCCCATAAGTCCAATTAGTGGTCCGAGGGAGTCGTCGCATGTACCGTTGGTTAGCCGAGAGTCTTGGAAACGTCAGCGTCAAACGTAAGCTTGGAATCGGTTTCGGCCTGGTGCTGCTGCTGACCCTGTTGATCACCTTCACCGGCTGGACCGGCATGAGCGGAATCATCAGCCGGGGCGACAAGCTCGGCTTCATCTCCGGCCTCAACGAGCTGACCAAAGACCTGCGCCTGGCGCGTCTGGACTACGAAGCCCGCCGTGGCGAACAGGGCCCCGGCGCGGTCAACGACCTGCTCGGCAAACTCGACAGCGGCCTGCAAAGCGCCCGCGGCATGATCGAGCAACCGTCCGACGTGGCCATGATCGATCAGCAACTGGCAGCGGTCGCCGAGTACAAACGCGCCTTCGGCGACATGACCCAGGCCACCGCGCAGCGTGAAGACGCCCGCAGCAAACTCGGCGCCAGCGCCGACAACGCCGTGGCCAAGGTCAGCGAAGTCGAGAAATCCCTGCTGCAAGGCGACAGCGTCGCGCAGTTCAACAGCGTGATCGAGCTGAGCAAACTGCTGCAACAGGCGCGCTATCAGGTGCGCGGCTACACCTACAGCGGCAAGGCCGAGGCCGAACAGCCGGCGCTGGATGCCATCGCCGCCGCCCTGAACAATCTGGAAAGCCTGCCGAGCAAACTGCCCGAGCAACACATCGCCAACCTGCAGCAAGCCACCGAATCGCTGAAGGCTTACCGCGCTGCCGTCAGCCAGTTCCGCGACTCCCAGGTGAATAACGCCAAGGCGCTGGCTCGCATGTCGGCCCAAGGCGATATCCTGCTCGACGTCAGCAAGAAGCTCACGGTGTCCCAGACCATCGTCCGCAACACCGATGCTGCCAGCGCCAAGAACCAGCTGCTGATCGCCACTCTGCTGGCCGTGGCCTTCGGTCTGCTCGCCGCCTGGGCGATCACCCGCCAGATCATCATCCCGCTGGAGCAGACCCTGAAAGTTGCCGAGCGTGTGGCCGCCGGTGACCTGACCCACAACCTGGCATCCCTGCGCCGTGACGAACTTGGCCAACTGCAACGCTCGATGCAGAGCATGACTCAAGGCCTGCGCGAATTGATCGGTGGCATCAGCGACGGCGTGACCCAGATCGCCAGCGCTGCCGAAGAATTGTCCGCCGTGACCGAGCAGACCAGCGCCGGGGTCAACAATCAGAAAATCGAGACCGACCAGGTCGCCACCGCCATGAACGAAATGGCCGCCACCGTGCAGGAAGTCGCGCGCAACGCCGAGGAAGCTTCGGAAGCAGCGGTCGCTGCTGACCAGCAGGCCCGCGAAGGCGACAAGGTGGTTGGCGAGGCCATTGCCCAGATCGAACGTCTGGCTGCCGAAGTCGGCCACTCCACCGAGGCCATGGGCGAGCTCAAGCGCGAAAGCGACAAGATCGGCAGCGTGCTCGACGTGATCAAGTCCGTGGCCCAACAAACCAACCTGCTGGCCCTCAACGCCGCCATCGAAGCCGCCCGTGCCGGTGAAGCCGGACGTGGTTTTGCGGTGGTTGCCGACGAAGTCCGCAGCCTCGCCCAGCGCACTCAGAAGTCCACGGAAGAGATCGAAGAGCTGATCGTGGGTCTGCAGAACGGCACCCAGCAAGTCGCGACGATCATGGACAACAGCCGCACCCTGACCGACAGCAGCGTCGAGCTGACGCGTCGCGCCGGTGGTTCGCTGGAAAGCATCACCCGCACCGTCTCGGCGATTCAGGCGATGAACCAGCAGATCGCCGCGGCGGCCGAGCAGCAGAGCGCCGTGGCCGAAGAGATCAACCGCAGCGTGCTGAACGTGCGGGATGTCTCGGACCAGACCTCGGCGGCCAGTGAAGAGACGGCGGCCTCCAGCGTCGAGCTGGCGCGTTTGGGCACTCACCTGCAAACACTGGTGGGCCGGTTCAAGGTGTAAGTGGACGCCCGATCGTTCCCACGCTCCGCGTGGGAATGCATCCTGTGACGCTCCGCGTCACGCTTGCCAAGGGACGCAGAGCGTCCTGGGCGGCATTCCCACGCAGACGGTTCGACGCCTCGACGTGGGAACGATCAGTGATAAAAAAACGCAGCCAATGGCTGCGTTTTTTTTGTCCTGCGTTTAGAGGACTTGCCGCAGGAACGCCTGAGCTCGCGGATCCTTCGGTGCATCGAAGAACTCTGACGGCGAGGCGTCTTCCAGCAGTTTGCCGTGATCGAAGAACAGCACCCGATCCGCCACTTCCCGGGCGAAGCCCATTTCGTGGGTCACGCAGACCATGGTCATGCCTTCCACGGCCAGGTTCTTCATCACGTCCAGCACTTCGCCGACCATTTCCGGGTCGAGGGCCGAGGTCGGCTCGTCGAACAGCATGACCTTGGGATCCATCGCCAGCGCCCGGGCAATCGCCACGCGCTGCTGCTGACCGCCGGACAGGCGCGACGGATATTCGCGGGCCTTCTGGGCGATGCCGACCTTCTCCAGCAGCGCGAGGGCCTTGGCTTCGCTTTCCTTCTGGCCACGCTTGCGCACGACTTTCTGCGCCAGGCACAGGTTCTCCAGCACGGTCATGTGCGGGAACAGATTGAAATGCTGGAACACCATGCCGACTTCGCGGCGGTAGGCGTTGACGTCGGTTTTCGGGTCGGCCAGTTGCAGGCCGTCGATGCTCACCGAGCCGGAATCGAATTCTTCCAGACCGTTGAGGCAACGCAGGAACGTCGACTTGCCTGAACCGGACGGGCCGATCACCACCAGCACTTCGCCCTTGGCCACGGAAGTGCTGACGTTATCCACCGCGCGCACCACCTGCCCACGGGTGTCGAAGACTTTTACCAGATCGCGGACTTCAATCACTTTGCGCGAGCCTCCGCTCAAGCCGGCTGGCGATTTTCGACAGCGGCAGGTTGATCAACAGGTACAGGCCGGCGACGCAGAACAGGATCTCGAACGGCGAGAACGACGTGGTGATGACTTCACGGCCGCTTTTCAGCAACTCGGTGATGGCGATCACCGACACCAGCGAGGTGTCTTTGACCAGACTGATGAACTGCCCGGCCAGCGGCGGCAGCACGCGTTTGAACGCTTGCGGCAACACCACATGACGCATCGACTGGCCAGCGCTCAGCCCCAGCGAACGCGCTGCTTCGTTCTGGCCACGGGCAATCGACTGCACGCCGGAACGGATGATTTCCGCCACGTAGGCGCCGGTGAACAGCGACAGCGCGGCGATCCCGGCGAACTCCCGGGACAGGTTCATCACCGTGCCGATGAAGAAATAGAAAATGAAGATCTGCACCAGCAGCGGCGTGCCGCGCACCAGTTCGACATAGATCGTCGACAGGTCGCGCAGGGTCGGGTTGCTCGACAGCCGGCACAGCCCGGTCGCCAGACCGATCAGCAGGCCCAGCACGCCGGACACCACCGACAGCCAAAGCGTGGTCCACAGGCCCCACAACAGCGGACCCGCCGCCCAATGCCGCGTCACACCCACGACGTCGCCTTCGGCCACATCGTCGCCCTGAGCGAATTGCAGGCTGTTTTCGTCGACGGTCAGGTGCTGCTCGTCACCGGCATCGTTGCGCAGGGTGACCTGCGCGCTGCCGCCCTTGCGCACCAGTTCGCTGACGGTGGAAATGTCGGTCGCGCGCTGGGTTTCCTCGGCCTGATAGGCGAAGTACTGCGGCACACGGTTCCAGCGCCATTCGTAGGACATCAGCGACGTGGCGTAATACAACGCGCCAGCCAGGCCGACCAGCACCAGCACAGTCAGGACGTGCCAGGGCCATTGGGCTTTTTTCTGTTTCATTGAATGTTTCTCTGATTCGCTCGTTCCCACGCTCTGCGTGGGAATGCATCCTGTGACGCTCTGCGTCACGCTTGCTAAGGGACGCGGAGCGTCCCGGGCGGCGTTCCCACGCAAAGCGTGGGAACGATCAGCGGGCGGGCCTTATTCCATGTCCTTGAGCCACTCGGTGCTCTTGAACCACTTGTCATGGATGCGATCGTAGGTGCCGTCTTCGTGGATCTGGTGCAGGAAGTTGTTGATGAAGTTGATGCTGTCGTAGTCACCCTTCTTCAGACCGAAGGCCAGTGGCTCGTAGGTGAACGGCTTGTCGAGGAACACCAGCTTGCCGGCGCCGACCTTGTTCACCGCGACCACATTGTACGGGGCGTCGTAGATGAAGGCGTCAGCCTTGCCGTTGACCACGTCGAGCACGGCTTCCTGCTCGTTGTCGTAACCGTGGTACTTGGCCTTGGAGATCAGCTTCTTGGCGACCATCTCGCCGGTGGTGCCGAGCTTGGAAGTGATGCGGTAGTCGGCGGTGTTCAGGTCTTTGTAGGACTTGATGGTGCCTTCCAGCTCTTTACGGATCAGCAGGGTCTGGCCGACCACGATGAACGGTTCGCTGAAGTTCAGGCGCAGGTTGCGCTCCTGGGTCAGGGTCATGCCGCTGCCGATCATGTCGAACTTGTCGGTCATCAGCGCCGGGATGATCCCGTCGTAGCCGGTGGAGACCAGCTCCAGCTTGACGCCCATCGCCTTGGTCATGGCTTTGAGGATGTCGACTTCGAAACCGATGATTTCGCCGCGCTTGTTGGTCATTTCGAACGGCATGTAGGTCGGATCCATGCCGACTTTCAACGAGCCACGCTTGACCGCGTCGTCGATGGCGCCGGCCTGCGCCGCATTGACTGCAACCAGTGCCGTGACGCCGACCAGCAGCATCGACAGATACTTCTTCATCTTCAAGTCCCCAAAACCATTGCGTTTGCGGCGCGAAAACCGACAGAAATGGACAAGATTGTCCGGGTGCGCCAATTCGGGGACGGATGCTAACGCACTCGATTTTTTGCACAAGGTTTAATGGACGATTTGTTTAACATTCAAGAACCACCCCTCACCCCAGCCCTCTCCCCAGAGGGGAGAGGGGGAAAGGGAGCCGATCTTCGTTGTCTTCCAGACCGGAGTTCAACTCGGTATCTCACGTCGGCGTAACTCGAGCATTCAACTCGGTCAGTCCCCTCTCCCTCCGGGAGAGGGTTAGGGTTAGGGTGAGGGGGGCTCTTTTTCTGGACATAAAAAACCCCGCTTTCGCGGGGTTTCTTCATCAGGCCGGTTGCGCCTGCAAGCTCACCGGCTTGAGCGGCAGCAGCGGCGCGTGGGGATCGGCTTTCACCGAAGCCCGCCAGGCGTCCAGCCACTCGGCATGGCCTTCGGCCCACACCTGCTCGTGCAGACGGGCCAGGGCCACCGGATCGCTCAGCAGTTGCAGACGATCATGGTTGTTCAGCCCGGCCGGGCCGACCTTGATCGCGTGACGCACACGTTCCTGGCGCAGCCATTCGATCGGCTCGGCCTGACCGTGACGCGAGGTCGCCAGCGAGCACGCCAGGGCGTTCTGCTGTGGATCGACCACGGCGCGGACGAAGCCGTCGTTCAGCGCGTGCCAGCGGTTTTCGTGGGTGTACTGATCGGTGGCCAGCAGCTCCTGTGGCGGATTGTATTCCTCGGGGATGAGGAACAGGCTTTCGTCACGGGATTTGAGGCCCAGACCGACGCGGCTGGAAATCACCGACACCGGAATCGACAGCATCAGCGAACCGACGATCGGCACCAGCCACCACAGGAAGCTCGGGTTCAGCCAGATCACCAGCAGCGCCCAGAAGAAGCCCAGCAGGGTCTGCGGACCGTGACGCTTGACCGCTTCGCTCCATGGCGTGGAATCGTCGTCACGCTGCGGCGAGTTCCAGGTCGCGGCCCAGCCGAGGAACGCGGCCAGAACGAAACGGGTGTGGAAAATCATCCGCACCGGCGCCAGCAGCATGGAGAACAGCATCTCCAGCAGCATCGACAGGGTCACCTTGAACTTGCCGCCGAACTCTTTCGCGCCCTTGGCCCAGATCAGGATGATGCTCAACAGCTTCGGCAGGAACAGCAGCACGATGGTCGTCGAGAACAGCGCGATCGCCTTGTCCGGGTGCCATTGTGGCCACAGCGGATAGAGCTGACGCGGTTCGAGGAAGTACTGCGGCTCCATCAGCGTGTTCACCGCCAGCAGCGCGGTCGACAACACCAGGAAGAAGAACCACAGCGGCGCCGACAGGTAAGACATCACGCCAGTCAGAAACACCGCGCGGTGCACCGGGTGCATGCCTTTTACCAGGAACAGACGGAAGTTCATCAGGTTGCCGTGGCACCAGCGACGGTCACGCTTGAGTTCATCGAGCAGGTTCGGCGGCAGTTCTTCGTAGCTGCCCGGCAGATCGTAGGCAATCCACACGCCCCAGCCGGCACGGCGCATCAGCGCCGCTTCAACGAAGTCGTGAGAGAGGATCGCACCGGAGAACGCACCCTTGCCCGGCAACGGCGCCAGGGCGCAGTGGTCGATGAACGGCTTCATGCGGATGATCGCGTTGTGACCCCAGTAGTGGGATTCACCCAGCTGCCAGAAGTGCAGGCCGGCGGTGAACAGCGGACCGTATACACGGGTGGCGAATTGCTGCATGCGTGCATACAGCGTGTCCATGCCCGAAGCGCGCGGCGCGGTCTGGATGATGCCGGCGTCCGGAGTGGCCTCCATCAGGCGCACCAGACTGGTCAGGCACTCGCCGCTCATGACCGAGTCGGCGTCGAGTACGACCATGTACTTGTAGTCACCGCCCCAGCGACGGCAGAAGTCGTCGAGGTTACCGCTCTTGCGTTTGACGCGACGGCGACGGCGGCGATAGAAGATCTTGCCGAAGCCCTTCGCTTCACGGCAGACGTCCAGCCAGGCCTGCTGCTCGGCAACGCAGATGTCGGTGTCGTTACTGTCGCTGAGGACGAAGAAGTCGAAACGGTCCAGGTCGCCGGTAGCGGCGACCGACTCGAAGGTCGCGCGCAGACCGGCGAACACCCGAGGCACGTCTTCGTTGCAGATCGGCATCACCAGTGCGGTGCGCGCGTCTTTCGGAATCGGCTCGTTGCCGGCACTTTTACCGGAGATCCGGTATTTATCGTGGCCGGTAAGCAATTCGAGGAAGCCCATCAGCGCGGTCCAGAAACCGGCCGACACCCAGCAGAACAGAATCCCGAACATGATCAGGATGCTGGTCTGCAGCGCATATGGCAGCACTTGCGTGGCGGTTTGCAGCAGCGGTTGATGCAGGACTTCTTCCAGATCGACGAACGACCAGCCCTGGTACGGCATGATGCCTTTCATGTACCAGCCGGCGACGATGGTCTGCCCCAGCATCAGCACCAGCAGAATGTAGCGACGGATCGAACCGACCGTGCGCCACCGCGCCGCCGGCAGCACATTGGCGTCCTTCGGCGGTTGCGGCGGGTTGGTCCGGCCGGTCAGGCGGCGCCAGCCACGCACCAGAATGTTGGTGCGCCACGGCTCCGGCACGACCTTGGTCCGACGGATCGGCGGCGTGGCCTTCATGCTGACCCGGCCGCTGGCGTCGAGCACCAGCATTTCCGCGTCTTCCAGCTCTTCGGCGGTGCTCAGGGTCAGGCGCTTGCCCACCGAAGCCTGGGCGGCTTCGGTCGGCGCGTCAAAGGTCTTGGACGACAGGCGTTCATGCAATTCGCTGAAGGACTGGCAGCCCGCGAGTTCCGCGCGCTGCTCGTCGGTCATCGGCAGATGCGCCAGGTACTCGGACAGAGTCTCTGGCTGTACTTGAGAGTTACTCATCGGCAGGCAACTGATAGCTCCAGGTCTCGGTCAGGACTTCTTCAGTCGGTGCCGATTCCGGTGTGGCTGGGGCCGCGTCCGCAGCGGCTGGCTGCTTGGCGTCTTTGTTGGCCTTGTCCTTGGCATCTGCAACCGGCTTGGCGTCGGCCTGTTTGGCCTCGGCGGCCTTGGCTTCCTTGTCGGCTTTCTCTTGTTGCTTGGCGGCAACCTTGTCGGCCTTGGCTACCGACGAATTGGACGTCGGTACCGAAGACTTGGCCAGATCAGCGGTGACCACTGGCTGCACCAGAGCTGCGCGCATCTCGGTGGACTTGCTCGGGTCCTTGATCTTCATCCGCAGGGTCAGGCGCCAGCCCTTGGTTTCCGGGTTGTAGCGCACGCTGTTCTCGACCAGTTCGGCGTTGTCGCCGACGCTGACCTGGCTGCGAACGTCTGCATCCGGGGCCAGGGCGGCCAGGGACGGGCCCTCGAAGTCGACCAGGTAGGCAACGCTGCCATCCGGCTGACGGATCAGGTTCGATTGCTTGACGTCACCGGTCGAACGCAGGGTCTGGTTGACCCAGGCGCTGTCCGGCGCGTGCAGCGCGGCTTCGTCGATGGTCCAGTGCATGCGGTAGGCGAAGTCCAGCGGCTGGCCTGGCTCCGGCAGTTTTTCCGGGCTCCAGAACGCAACGATGTTGTCGTTGGTTTCGTCGGCGGTCGGGATCTCGACCAGATCGACGGTGCCTTTGCCCCAGTCGCCCTTCGGCTCGATCCAGGCGCTTGGGCGCTTGTCGTAGCGGTCGTCGAGGTCTTCGTAGTGGCTGAAGTCACGGCCACGTTGCAGCAGACCGAAACCACGCGGGTTTTCGACGCTGAACTGGCTGACAGCCAAATGTTTCGGGTTGTTCAGTGGGCGCCAGATCCACTCGCCGTTGCCGGCATGGATCGACAGACCGCTGGAGTCGTGCAGTTCACGACGGTAGTTGAGCACTTTCGACGGCTGGTTGGCGCCGAACAGGAACATGCTGGTCAGCGGCGCGATGCCGAGCTTGCCGACCTTGTCACGCAGGTACATCTGGCCCTTGACGTCGACGATGGTGTCGCTGCCCGGACGCAGGATCAGACGGTAGGCGCCGGTCGCACGTGGCGAATCCAGCAGGGCGAAGATCACCAGGTGCTTGTCGCCCGGCTTCGGCTGCTGAATCCAGAACTCGCGAAAACGCGGGAATTCTTCGCCGGACGGCAAAGCGGTATCGATCGCCAGACCACGGGCCGACAGACCGTAGGTGTGACCCTTGCCGACAACGCGGAAGTAGCTCGCGCCCAGCATGGTCATGATTTCGTCTTGCTTGTCAGCCTTGTTGATCGGGTACAGGACACGGAAACCGGCGTAGCCCAGTTGTTCGGTGGCCTTAGGATCGAACTGCAGGTCGCCGAAATCGAAACGGCTAGGATCGTATTTGATCTCTTCGACGGTGTTCGCGGTGATTTCGTTGATTTTCACCGGCGTATCGAAGTGCATGCCCTGATGATAGAAGGACAGCTTGAACGGGGTCTTCTGGTCGGCCCATTCGGCTTTTTCGGTGCGGAAACGAATCTTTTGATAGTCCGCGAATTTCATTTCACGGAATTCGTTTGGCAGGTTGCTGCGCGGGGCTTCGAACTTCTGCCCGGCCAGCTCTTTGGCCTTGGCCGACACATCGTCAAGATTGAATGCCCAAAGCTGGCCGGCGCTGAGCAGGCAGAGTACTGCCGAGCCCGCTACCAGAGCGCTGCGCAAGCGTTTGGCAGACAATTTTGCTGCATTACAGGGACTAACAATCACGAGCAACCCTCGCCGAAAACAGATCAATAAACCAACGGCCAGATGAAGTGCCTGTGAGGGATTCGGTACAAAAAAACCGACCTTTCAGGGCACCCTTGCCAAGTTGGCGAGCATTGTTCCGACTCCGCTGGGTCAAAATGATTCCCCAATCGGATCCGGACAAGTCTCTACCTAAGTCAAAATGGACCAACGAACGCTGATCCCCGTAGCGCGCGATTATCTAGTAGCCCGCGTGACAACGCATCAGGGGTAACAAAGTATTTATCGCGAAAATTCCCTGTTTTCAGTCGAAAAGCCCTTAAAAAGATGTTTCAAGCGCTTTCATGTCTGTAACAGGAAGGTTACCGGGCCATCATTGACCAGGTGCACCTGCATATCCGCGCCGAATCTACCTGATGCCACTGTGCCATGCATCTGTTTCGCTCTGCTTAATAGATAGTCGAATAATTCTTCGCCCAGCGCCGGAGGGGCGGCGGTCGAAAAACTCGGGCGCAACCCGCTTTTGGTGTCGGCAGCGAGGGTGAACTGAGAGACCAGCAGCAACCCGCCGCCCACATCCGCCAGGGACAGATTCATCTTGCCCTCGGCGTCACTGAACACTCGATAGTTAAGCAGCTTATGCAGAAGTTTGTCGGCGCTGGCCGGCGTGTCGTCGGGTTCGACCGCCACCAGCACCAATAAACCCTGATCGACACTGCCGACCACCTCGCCCGCCACTTCGACCCGCGCGCCATTCACGCGCTGCAACAGTCCCTTCATGCTTCTTCGGGCGGCAGGTCGAGCAGACGACGGGCCATTTTGCTGGCGGCGCGCACCAGTGCATCGGTGATGCCCGGTTCGGACGCGGCGTGGCCGGCATCGCGGATCACCTGCAGCTCGCTGTTCGGCCAGGCCTGATGCAGTTCCCAGGCGTTGTCGAGCGGGCAGATCACGTCGTAGCGGCCGTGGATGATCACGCCCGGCAGATGGGCGATCTTGCCCATGTCGCGGATCAGCTGGTTTGGCTCAAGGAACGCGTTGTTGGTGAAGTAGTGGCATTCGATCCGCGCAATCGACAAGGCGCGCTGCGGCTCGGAGAAGCGGTCGACCACCAGCGGATTCGGACGCAGGGTCGCGGTGCGCCCTTCCCAGGTCGACCAGGCCTTGGCCGCGTGCATCTGGGCGATCTGGTCGTTGCCGGTCAGGCGTTTGTGGAACGCGCTGAGCAGGTCGTCGCGCTCGTCCAGCGGAATTGGAGCGAGGTAGTCCTGCCAGTAATCGGGGAACAGACGGCTGGCGCCGGCCTGGTAGAACCATTCGATTTCCTGCGGACGGCACAGAAAGATCCCGCGCAGGATCAGCCCATGCACGCGTTCCGGGTGGGTCTGCGCGTAGGCCAGCGCCAGGGTCGAACCCCAGGAGCCGCCGAACAGCACCCATTTGTCGATGCCCAGGTGTTTACGAATACGCTCGAGGTCTTCGACCAGATCCCAGGTGGTGTTGTTTTCCAGACTGGCGTGGGGCGTGGAGCGACCGCAACCGCGCTGGTCGAAGGTGACAATGCGATACAGGTTCGGATCAAAATAGCGGCGACTCTGGGCGTCGCACCCGGCGCCGGGACCTCCGTGGATGAACACCACCGGCAAACCTTCCGGTGAACCGCTTTCGTCGACGTACAGCGTGTGGGTGTCATCGACGGCCAGATCGTGCCGTGCGTGAGGTTTGATCTGCGGAAACAAAGTCTGCATTGCGCGCTCCGTAAGGGGTCGAGGTCATCCCTGGGGGGACTTCTATTATTCTGCCGTCCGGCATCATAAACCCGATTTACGTCAATGAGCATGCCCGTGCGCTGTCACAATTTGTCAGCCATGAACCCCAGCAGGTTCTCAAAGAGACGATCGACCTCGGCGACCTGATGCCGCGCCCGCAGGCAGCCGTGAACCAGCCCTTCGCCGTAGTACAGCACCGCGTCGACTCCCGCCGCGTTCAGCCGTTCGGCGTAGCACACGCCGTCGTCACGCAATGGATCGAACTGCGCCACGGCAATCCAGGCCGGGGGCAAACCGCTGAAGTCCCCGGCCAGCAACGGCATCGCATAGGCGTTCGGCTTCGCGGTGCCGCGCAGATACAAGGCGTGATAGCAATCGACATCGCTGCTGGCGAGCAACGGCGCATCGGCGCATTCGCTGCGTGACGCTAACTGTGCGTCGCCTCCCATCCCCGGATAGATCAAGACCTGCGCGCCCGGCAGCGGCTCGCCGGCATCGCGCAGCGCCAGGCACAGCGCCGCCGCCAGATTGCCGCCGGCGCTGTCGCCCGCCACCAGCATCCGTCCGGGATCGAACCAGAACGGTCCGCTGCGCAACGCGCGCCAGACGCTCAGGCAATCCTCGAAACCGGCCGGGAACGGATGCTCCGGCGCCAGCCGGTAATCCACCGCCACCACCATTGCCCCGAGCGCCATCGCCAGCTCGCAGCAGATGAAGTCATGGGAATCCAGCCCGCCGACCACCCAACCGCCGCCGTGCAGATACAACACGCACGGCCAGCCACTGGCCGATGGCCGGACAGGCGGGCGATACGAACGCACCGCCACCCCGCTCAACTGGAAATCCACCACCTCCAGACCCGCCGGCCGTTCGGGCGTGAACGCGCGGCACATGGCGTCATAGGATTTGCGCAATCCGCCGAGGCTGCTGTCATCGCTGGCGAAGCTTTCGGTTCTGGCGACGAACGCCGCCATCGACGGCGAGAGTGGATAAGTGCCCATCAGTTTTTCAGGCTGGCCTGAACCGTGGCCACGCCGTCCTTGCCGTCAAAACTGCTGACACCCGCCAGCCAGCGTTGCAGATCTTCGGGATGCTCACGCAGCCAGGTCTTCGCCACTTCCTGAGGGGTCTTGCGCTCCATGATCGGCACCATCAACTGGCTTTCCTGGGCGGCGGTGAAGGTCAGGTTTTCCAGCAGTCGATGGACGTTCGGGCAGCGCTCGGCGTAGTCCGGCGCGGTGACGGTGGAAACGGTGGCGGCGCCTTCGTTCGGGCCGTAGACGTCTTCGCTGCCGGTCAGGTAGGTGATTTTCATGTTGATGTTCATCGGGTGCGGGGTCCAGCCGACGAATACCACGAATTCCTTGCGGTTTACCGCTCGTTGCACGGCGGCGAGCATGCCGGCCTCACCGGATTCAATGATCTTGAAATCCTTCAGGCCGAAGTGGTTGGTTTCGATCATGGTCTTGATCGTGGTGTTGGCGCCGCTGCCGGGCTCGATGCCGTAGATTTTGGCGCCGAGTTGATCCTTGAATTTCGCGATGTCGCCAAAGGTCTTCAGCCCCGCCGCCGCCACGTAATCCGGAACCGCCAGCGTCGCCTGGGCGTCGGCCAGGCTTGGTTTGTCCATGACTTTGACCTGATTGGCGGCGAGGAACGGCGCGATGTTCTTGTCCATCGCCGGTTTCCAGTAGCCGAGGAAGATGTCCAGACGCTTGTCGCGGATGCCGGCGAAGATGATTTGCTGCACGGCGCTGGTCTGTTTGCTTTCGTAGCCGAGGCCGTTGAGCAGCACGTCGGCCATGCCGCTGGTGGCGATCACGTCGGTCCAGTTGACCACGCCCATGCGCACGGTTTTGCAGGATGCATCGTCGGAAGCCAGGGCGCCGGCGCTGAGCAGCGCACTGCCGGTGAGGATTAACGCACAACGAGTGAACAGTTTTTTCATGAGGGATCGTCTCGTGCGGCAGCGGGTTATTGTTCGGATCGGTGTCTTCTTGCACCGTGGCCGAAACATTACGCAGCAGGCGAGACGGAAAAGCGACCTGTGGCGACCGGGATTTGCACGGTGGCGACTGTTTGAGGACGCCCCCCCAGATTGCTCACTCACCGCAGATCGTTCCCACGCTCTGCGTGGGAATGCCTCAAGGGACGCTCCGCGTGCAGTGACGCGGAGCGTCACGGGCTGCATTCCCACGCGGACGGTTCGACGCCTCGACGTGGGAACGATCACAGCTGACTCAGTTGTAGTGGGTTTTGCCCCAGGCGAGCAGCCCTTGCAGCAATTCCTTCAACACTACCCGCGTCGGCTCCGCCAGATCGGCGCGGTAGCGGAACGGCTCGAACTCTTCCATGTAGGTGCACTGGCCCAGCTCCAGTTGCACGGCGTGGATGTTCTCGGCCGGGTTGCCGTAGTGACGGGTGATGTGGCCGCCCTTGAAGCGTCCGTTCAGCACATGGCTGTAAGCGTCGTGGCGGGCGCAGATCGCTTCCAGTTGTGTGGCCAGTTGTGGATCGCAACTGGCGCCATTGAAGGTGCCAAGGTTGAAATCCGGCAGCTTGCCGTCGAACAGGTGCGGGATGATCGAACGGATCGAGTGTGCATCGAACAGCAAAGCGTAACCGAACTCGGCCTTCAGCCGCGCCAGCTCTTCCTGCAAGGTGCGGTGGTACGGCGTCCAGATCTGCTCCAGGTACGTCGCACGCTCTTCTTTCGACGGCTCTTTGCCTTCCTTGAACAACGGAATGCCATCGAACAGCGTCGCCGGGAACAGACCGGTGGTGGCGCCGGCGTACAGCGGTTTGTCGTCGGACGGCCGGTTGAGGTCGATGACGAACCGCGAGTACTCGGCCGCCAGGGTGCTGGCGCCCAGTTCGGCGGCGAAGTCGTAGAGCTGCGGAATGTGCCAGTCGGTGTCCGGCAGGCTTTTCGCGTCCGGGATCAACCCGGCCTCGACCGCCGGAGTCAGGCGCACACCGGCGTGGGGCATGCTGATCAGCAGCGGCACGCGACCTTGTTTGAAGTTCAGAACCTTATCCACAACCGCTCTCCTACAGACTTGATTCAACGCCGTGACGGACGACGCGTTTATCCAGTTCACCACCCAGCCAGTACGCCAGATCCGCCGGGCGGTCGATCTGCCAGGCGACAAAATCCGCGACCTTGCCGACTTCCAGCGAACCGTGGGTGTCGGCCATGCCCAGGGCTTGCGCCGCGTGAATCGTGGCGCCGGCCAGGGCTTCTTCCGGGGTCATGCGGAAACAAGTGCAGGCCATGTTCAGCATCAGGCGCAACGACAGCGCCGGCGAGGTGCCGGGGTTGAGGTCGCTGGCGATGGCGATTTTCACTTTGTGTTTGCGCAGGGCTTCCATCGGCGGCAACTGGGTTTCGCGCAGGAAGTAGAACGCGCCCGGCAACAGCACTGCGACGGTGTCGGATTCGGCCATGGCGATGGCGTCGGCTTCGTCCATGAACTCCAGGTGATCGGCGGACAATGCGTGATAGCGCGCGGCCAGGCTGGAGCCATGCAGCGACGACAATTGTTCGGCGTGCAGCTTCACCGGCAGACCGAGTTCTTGCGCGGCGATGAACACCCGCTCGACCTGCTCCGGGGAGAACGCCAGGTATTCGCAGAACGCATCCACCGCATCCACCAGGCCTTCGGCGGCCAATGCCGGAAGCATTTCGGCGCAGATGTGATCGATGTAAGCGTCGGTGCGATCTTTATATTCCGGCGGCAATGCGTGAGCAGCCAGACAAGTGCTGCGCACGCTGATCGGCAGCTCGGCGGCGAGGCGACGGATGACCCGCAGGATCTTGCGCTCGCTGGCCAGATCGAGGCCGTAGCCGGATTTCATTTCGACCGTGGTCACGCCGTCGCGCATCAGGCTTTTCAGACGTTTGGCGGCGCTGGCGAACAGCTCGTCTTCCGAGGCTTCGCGGGTGGCGCGCACGGTGCTGGCGATGCCACCGCCGGCGGCTGCGATCTCGGCATAGCTGACGCCTTGCAGACGCTTCTCGAATTCGCCGCTGCGGTTGCCACCGAACACGGTGTGGGTGTGGCAGTCGATCAGGCCGGGGGTGACCCACGCGCCTTGCAGGTCATTGACCGCCGGGTATTCGCCTGACGGCAATTGGCTGCGCGGGCCGATCCACTCGATGAGTGCACCGGACGTCACGATGGCCGCATCCTCGATGATCGAGTAGACGCCTTGCGCCATGGTTGCGACGTGGCAGTGTTGCCAGAGGGTTTTCACTGTAGGCCTCCGTTGGATTCTGTTTGGTGGGCAGCCTTCAAAAGCCCCCTCACCCTAGCCCTCTCCCGGAGGGAGAGGGGACTGACCGGGTTGCTCTTTCGAGGTACATCGACCTGAAATTCTTGAGTCGAACTCAGGTTCTGAAAACGATGAAGATCTGCTCCCTTTCCCCCTCTCCCCCTTGGGGGAGAGGGCTGGGGTGAGGGGGATCGGTTTCCCGGACGACAAAAATCCCCCTGAAAAAACGCTTACAAACTAGGCAGCAACTTCGCCGGAACCAGTTCAGTCAGGACCCGCGAAGCCAACAGTTCGGTCGCCGCGTTGATATCCGGCGCGAAGAAGCGGTCCTTCTCGTAGAACGGCACTTCGCGACGCAGAATCCCTCGGGCCAGTTCCAGTTTGGCCGAAGTTTTCAGGCCGTTGCGCAGGTCCAGGCCCTGCACGGCCGCCAGCCATTCCACCGCGAGAATCCCACGGGTGTTCTCGGCCATTTCCCACAGGCGCTTGCCAGCGGCCGGGGCCATCGACACGTGGTCTTCCTGGTTGGCGGAAGTCGGCAGGCTGTCCACCGAATGCGGATGGGACAGCGCCTTGTTCTCGCTGGCCAGGGCCGCAGCGGTCACCTGGGCGATCATGAAGCCAGAGTTCACGCCGCCATTGGCCACCAGGAACGGCGGCAGTTGCGACATGTGCTTGTCCATCATCAGCGAGATACGACGCTCGCTCAGGGAACCGATTTCGGCAATGGCCAGGGCCATGTTGTCAGCGGCCATGGCTACCGGCTCGGCGTGGAAGTTGCCGCCGGAAATCACGTCGCCTTCGGCCGCGAACACCAGCGGGTTGTCGGATACGGCGTTGGCTTCGACAGCCAGCACTTCGGCGGCCTGGCGGAACTGGGTCAGGCACGCACCCATGACTTGCGGCTGGCAACGCAGCGAGTACGGGTCCTGCACCTTTTCACAGTTCTGGTGCGAGTCGGAGACTTCGCTGCGTTCGCCCAGCAGATCGCGGTAAGCGGCAGCGGCGTCGATCTGGCCTTTCTGGCCACGGGCGGCGTGGATGCGAGCATCGAACGGCGAACGCGAGCCGAGCACCGCTTCCACCGTCAGACCGCCCAGCGCCAGTGCGCCAGCGAACAGGTCTTCACCTTCGAACAGACCACGCAACGCGAATGCGGTGGACACCTGAGTGCCGTTGAGCAGCGCCAGACCCTCTTTCGCCGCCAGGGTCAGCGGGGTCAGACCGGCGACTTTCAGCGCTTCGGTCGCTTCCATCCACTCGCCCTTGTAACGCGCCTTGCCCTCACCCAGCAGCACCAACGACATGTGCGCCAATGGCGCGAGGTCGCCGGAGGCACCGACCGAACCTTTCAGCGGAATGTGTGGGTAAACCTCGGCGTTGATCAGGGCGATCAGCGCATCGATCACCACCCGACGGATCCCGGAGAAACCACGGCTGAGGCTGTTGACCTTGAGCACCATGATCAGGCGCACCAGCTCATCGCTGATCGGCTGGCCGACACCCGCGGCGTGGGACAGCACCAGCGAGCGCTGGAGGTTTTCCAGGTCTTCGCTGGCGATGCGGGTCGAGGCCAGCAGGCCGAAACCGGTATTGATGCCGTAGGCGGTGCGGTTTTCCGCGAGGATCTGCTCGACGCAGGCCACGCTGGCTTCGATCTGCGCGCTGGCGCTGTTGTCGAGGGTCAGCTTGACCGGGTTCTGATAAACGTCACGCAGTTGGGCCAGGCTCAGTTGGCCGGGGATCAGGTTCAGCGCAGTCATTTAAATGCTCCTTTTGAGGCATTGTTATTAACTACCAGTCGCTCCGGAGCATTCCGTTATCCGTCGCCTCTCGTCTTTTGGACGATCCGCGCCTTGGCACGCTGGTATGGGTAGTTGTCAGTGCAGATTGGGTAATGCGTTGTGCAGCAGATCCGGGTCTTTCAGAACGCCTGCAGCAGCGGCGATGTCCGGCGCCAGCCAGCGGTCCTGATCGTAGGCCGGGACTTTTTCGCGCAGCAGTCGCCAGGCGGTATCGGTGCCCGCGCCGAAGCGCTGTTCCTTGAGGAATTCAAACGCCTGGGCCGCCAGCAGGTACTCGATGGCGAGGATCTGCGTGCAGTTTTCCAGCGCGCGATGCAGCTTCAGCGCGGCGTTGGTGCCCATGCTCAGATGGTCTTCCTGCAGGCCCGAGGTGACGTAGTTGTCGAGCACCGCCGGTTGCGCCAACTGGCGGTTTTCCGCGCACAGCGACGCGGCGACGTATTGCACGATCATCATCCCGGAGTTCACCCCCGGATTGGCCACCAGAAACGCCGGCAGACCGCTGACGTGCGGGTTGATCAGGCGATCCAGACGCCGCTCGGCAATCGAGCCGATTTCAGCCATCGCAATCGCCAGCAGATCCGCCGCCAGCGCCACCGATTGTCCGTGCGGGTTGGCCTGGGACATCACCCGGAAGTCATCCGGCGTGCCCAGCAGCAACGGGTTGTCGGTGCAGCCGTTGAGCTCGGTTTCGATCTGTTTGATCGCGTGTTCCAGTTGATCGCGCGCAGCACCGTGCACCTGCGGGATCGAGCGGATGCTCAAGGCATCCTGAGTGCGAATGCCTTTGCTCGACTCAATCACTTCACTGCCATCGAGCAAGGCGCGCAGGTTGACGCCGACCTGCTGCATGCCCGGATGCGGCTTGAGCGCGATGATCTCGGCATCGAAAGCGGCGATCTGGCCGCGTTGTGCTTCAAAGCTCATGGCGCCGATCACGTCGGCCCATTGCAGCAGACGCGTGGCGTCGGCAATCGCCAGGCAACCGAGGCCGGTCATGCACGGCGTGCCGTTGACCAGACACAGACCGTCCTTCGCCCCGAGCTGCACCGGTTGCAGGCCCTCTTCGGCCAGCGCCTGCTGCGCGGAAACCACTTGCCCGCGATAACTGACATTGCCCACGCCCAGCAGCGCGATGCCGATGTGCGCCATGTGGGTCAGGTAACCCACCGAACCCTGCGACGGCACTTGCGGGGTGATGCCGCGATTGAGCAGCGCCAGCAGCGCTTCGACCACCCGGCGATGAATGCCGGATTTGCCGTGGCTGTAGTTGCGGATCGCAGCGCACATGATTGCGCGGGTCTGCTCGTCGGCCAGTACCGGACCGACGCCGCAGGCATGGCTGAGCAAGGTGTTGCGCGACAGCTGACTGAGCTGCTCGTCTTTCAGCGAAACGTTGCACAGCGCACCGAGACCGGTGTTCACACCATAGGCGCGCTCGCCGCTGGCAACGATACGCTGGACGATGCCCTGCGCGTTTTCAATGCGCGCCCAGGTCTGCGCCGACAGCTCGAGCTGCGCTCCGTGACGGGCGACTGCGACCACATCCTGCCAACGCATCGTAGCGTCGGCGATAACGACTTTTTCAGCCTGGGACATCACTTACCTCAACCATAATTTTGATGCAGCTTCACCGGCCTCATCGCTGGCAAGCCAGCTCCCACAGAATCTCCGCTGCTCACACAATCCCTGTGGGAGCGGGCTTGCCCGCGATGAGGCCAGTCTGTGCACTGCAAAACTCAGATCAGACCACCGCCGCCCGCCGCTGCACGAAACGGTCGACATACTCGTCCGCCGGCGAATGCAGGATCTCTTTCGGCGTGCCGACCTGGATCAGGCGGCCGTCCTTGAGGATCGCGATGCGGTTGCCGATGCGCACGGCCTCGTCGAGGTCGTGGGTGATGAAGACGATGGTCTTGTGCAGGGTCTTTTGCAGCTCCAGCAACTGGTCCTGCATCTCGGCGCGGATCAGCGGATCCAGCGCACTGAAGGCTTCGTCCATCAGGATGATGTCGGTATCCGCCGCCAATGCCCGGGCCAGACCCACACGCTGGCGCATGCCGCCGGAGAGCTGGTGCGGGTATTTGTTTTCGTAGCCCTTGAGGCCCACGGTGTTGATCCAGTGCAACGCACGTTCGGCGCACAGCTGCTTGCTCTCGCCGCGCACTTTCAGGCCGTAGGCGACGTTGTCGAGGACGGTCTTGTGCGGCAGCAGGCCGAAGCTCTGGAACACCATGCTGATCTTGTGCCGGCGAAATTCGCGCAGGGCTTCCATGTCGTATTGCAGGATGTCCACGCCGTCCACCAGGATCGCGCCGCTGGTCGGGTCGATCAGGCGGTTGAAGTGGCGCACCAGCGTCGATTTTCCGGAGCCGGACAGGCCCATGATCACGAAGATCTCGCCGGTACCGATGCTCAGGGACAAGTCGTTGACCCCGACCACGCAACCGGTTTCGTTCAGCACCTGATCCTTGGTCTTGCCCTGGCCGACCATCGCCAGGGCGTCCTTGGCGCGGTTGCCGAAAATCTTGAAGACGTTTTTGACTTCGATCTTGCTCACGGTTGCGTTGCTCATTTGCTCACCTCATGCCGTGGCCGACCATACGCCTGGGTAATGCGGTCGATGACCACTGCGAGAATCACGATCGCCAGACCGGCTTCCAGGCCACGTCCGACGTTGAGGGTCTGAATGCCCACCAGCACATCTTCACCCAGGCCACGGGCGCCGATCATCGAGGCGATCACCACCATCGACAGGGCCATCATGGTGGTCTGGTTGATCCCGGCCATGATGCTCGGCAGGGCCAGCGGCAGTTGCACGCCGAACAGTTGCTGCCAGCGGTTGGCGCCGAATGCGTTGATCGCTTCCATCACTTCACCATCGACCTGGCGGATGCCCAGATCGGTCAGGCGGATCAGCGGCGGCGCGGCGTAGATCACGGTGGCGAAAATCGCCGGCACCTTGCCCAGGCCGAACAGCATCAGCACCGGAATCAGGTACACGAAGCTGGGCATGGTCTGCATGATGTCGAGCAGCGGCATCAGCACCGAACGCAGGCGATTGCTGCGCGCCGAGAGAATCCCCAGCGGTACGCCGATCAGCACCGAAATGACCGTCGCCACCATCATCAGCGCGAGGGTCTGCATCAACTTGTCCCACAGGCCGACGGCGCCGACCAGGAACAACAGACCGACGATCACGGCGGTGGTCACGACTTTGCGCGTCGCATGCCAGGCCACGACGCCGACGATGGCCAGCATCAACCACCACGGCGCGGCGCGCAGCAGGCCTTCAAGATTGACGATGGCCCACAGCAGGGTGTCGGAGATATGGCGGAACACGTCGCCGTAATTGGTGACCAGCGCATCGACCCAACCGTTGACCCAGTCGGCGATGGAAAAGGTAAAGCTTTCGGGAAACATAAGCGGCTCTCAATCAGGAAACTCAATCAAGCGATTGCGGCGAACACCCCGGCCAGCCTCTCGGTTGGCCGGGAGGAATTCGACCTACAGCGCCGCGTCGATTTTCTTGGCAGCGTCTTCACTCACCCACGCATGCCAGACTTCAGGATGTTCCTTGAGGAAGATTTTCGCCAGTTTTGGCGACTCGATACGTTCCTTCGCCATGCGGCCCAGGTTCTGGTTCAGCAGGTCGATCGGCAGGTTGACCTTTTCCAGCACGGCCACCAGTTCCGGCGCTTGCTCGTGGAAGGTCTTGGACAGACCGACCTTGATGGTCACGGTCTTGTCGACGCCCGCTTTTTCTTCCAGTTTGACTGCGTCGATCTGGCCCATCAGCGGGGTTGGCGACCAGTAGTAGAACAGGATCGGCTCGCCACGCTTGTAGCTCGACAGCACCGCCGCATCCAGCGCCGGACCGGTGCCCGGGCGGAAGTTGGTGTAGCTGTTTTCCAGGCCGTAGCTTTTCAGCATTTCGCTGTTGTCCAGCTCGCAGGTCCAGCCGGCCGGGCAGTTGTAGAAGCGGCCCTTGGAAGGCTCTTCGGCGTCTTTGAAGATGGCGGCGTATTTGCCCAGGTCGGCGATGTTTTTCAGGTCCGGCGCCTTGGCTTCGAGTTTGCGTTTGGCGTCGCCTTCGATCACGTAACGCGGCACGTACCAGCCTTCGATCGCCCCCACCACCGGGGCGCCGACACCGACGACCTTGCCGGCCTTCTCGGCCTTGTTCCAGACCTCGCTGCGGCCAACCCATTCTTCGGCGAAGATCTGGATGTCGTTGCTGCTCAGGGCGTTTTCCATGGTGATGGAGTTGCCCGGCAGGCTGTCGGTCTTGCAGTCGTAACCTTTCTCCAGCACCACCTGCAGAACGTCGGTCAGCAGCATGCCGCTTTCCCAGTTCAGGCCGGCGAATTTCACCGGTTTGCCGGACTCGCACCAGCCGGCGGCCTGGGTCGCGCCGGCGCTGGCCAGCAGGCCCATGGAAAGCAATGTGGTCAGCAGGGTCTTGTTCGATTTCATTGTTGTGACGCTCCTAATCATGAATTGGCTTACGGCAGTCAAGAGGCATCCAGCCCTGTCCACGTCCAAATCAGGCCTGCGCCGCAGCGCGACCGGCCCCGCTTGTTTTAGGTTGTACAACGCTGTCCTGCTCGACGGGCAGAATCAGTCGATCGGGTACGGTGCCGTGCCATTTTTTCGCGCAGACGTAGTACAGCGCTGCAGGCAGCACGAGACCGATGATCCAGGAAATATCCACATCCCCCAGGGCCGCTACCAATGGACCGGTATAGAACTTGGTGGAAATGAACGGCAGTTGCACCAGCACCCCGAACACGTAAACGCTGATACCGAGGATGTTCCAGCGGCCGTAGCGACCGTTCGGATCCGCCAGCGCCGGTACGTCATAGCGCTCGCGGGTGATGCAGTAGTAGTCCACCAGGTTGATCGCGCTCCACGGCGTGAAAAACGCCAGCAGGAACAGGATGAAGGACTTGAACGCACCGAGGAACGAATGCTGGCCGAGCAACGCGATCAGGGTCGCCGCGCCGACGATCACCAGCACGAACACCAGACGCTGCATCCGCGAAACCTGCAAGTTGCCACGGAAGCCGCTGATGATGGTCGCGATGCACATGAAGCTGCCGTAGGAGTTCAGGGTGGAGATGGTGACCTTGCCGAACGCGATGCTGAAATACAGCAGCGCGGCGGTGGCACCGGTCCCGCCCAGACCGACGATGTAAGCGACTTCATGACCGGCGAATTGCCCGTTGGCCGAAGCGGCCGCGAACACACCGAGGATCATCGCCACCTGCGCACCGATCACCGAACCGGCACCGGCGGCGAAGAAGGTTTTCACCGACGACACCTTGCTCGGCAGGTAGCGCGAGTAGTCCGCCACGTACGGGCCGAAAGCGATCTGCCAGGAGGCCGCGAGCGACACCGCCAGCAGGAAACTGCTCCAGCTGAAGTGACGGATTTCCAGAAGTGCGCCGACGTCCACCTGACTCATCAGACGGCTGAACAGGTAAACGAAAGCAATCACGCCAATGGCACTGGCGATGCGGCCGATCCAGTGAATCACCCGATAGCCGAGCACCGTGACCACCACGATGACGCTGGCGAAAAGCAGGATGCCGACGGTGTCGCTGACCCCGAACAACTGGCCCAGCGCCTGACCGGACAACACAGTCCCGGTGGCGGTGAAGCCGAGGTACATCAGGCACACCAGCACGATCGGAATCGCCGCGCCGTAGACGCCGAACTGCACCCGGCTGGAAATCATCTGCGGCAGGCCAAGCTTCGGCCCTTGCGCCGCATGCAGCGCCATCACCCCGCCGCCCAGCAGTTGACCGATCAGCAGACCGATCAACGACCAGAACACATCGCCGCCCAGCACCACGGCCAGGGCCCCGGTGACAATCGCGGTGATTTGCAGGTTGGCACCCATCCACAGGGTGAACTGACTGAACAGACGACCGTGTCTTTCCGCTTCCGGGATGTAGTCGATCGAACGCCTTTCGATCAACGGTTTACTGCCTGCACGATCGGTGTTGCCCGCCATGATTCAACCTCTGTGGATTGTTCTGGTTATTGTTGTTGTGGCCCTGCGGGAGCGAGGGTGCCCGCTCCCGCAGATGTTCACTTGCCGGTGATCATCGGCAGGTTCAGCCCTTGTTCCTTGGCGCAGTCGATGGCGATCTGGTAACCGGCATCGGCGTGACGCATGACGCCGGTGCCCGGGTCGTTGTGCAGCACGCGAGCGATACGCTCGGCCGCTTCGTCAGTACCGTCGCAGACAATCACCATGCCCGAGTGCTGGGAGAAGCCCATGCCGACGCCGCCGCCGTGGTGCAGGGAAACCCAGGTCGCACCGCTCGCGGTGTTAAGCAGCGCGTTGAGCAGCGGCCAGTCGGAGACTGCATCGGAGCCGTCCTGCATCGATTCGGTTTCGCGGTTCGGGCTGGAGACCGAGCCGGAGTCGAGGTGGTCGCGACCGATCACGATCGGTGCCGACAGCTCGCCGCTGCGGACCATTTCGTTGAACGCCAGACCGAGCTTGGCGCGCAGGCCCAGGCCGACCCAGCAGATACGCGCCGGCAGACCCTGGAAGCTGATGCGCTCGCGGGCCATGTCCAGCCAGTTGTGCAGGTGGGCGTCGTCCGGGATCAGTTCTTTGACTTTCGCGTCGGTCTTGTAGATGTCCTGCGGGTCACCGGACAGCGCAGCCCAGCGGAACGGGCCGATGCCACGGCAGAACAGCGGACGGATGTAGGCCGGTACGAAGCCCGGGAAATCGAATGCGTTTTCGACGCCCTCTTCCTGAGCCATCTGACGGATGTTGTTGCCGTAGTCGAAGGTCGGCACGCCCATTTTCTGGAAGTCGAGCATGGCTTTGACGTGAACGGCCATCGATTGCTTGGCGGCCTTGACCACAGCGGCTGGCTCGGTCTTGGCGCGGGCGCGGTATTCGTCCCAGGTCCAGCCGGCCGGCAGGTAACCGTTGAGCGGGTCGTGGGCGCTGGTCTGATCGGTGACCATGTCCGGGCGCACGCCGCGCTTGACCAGTTCCGGAAGGATTTCAGCGGCGTTGCCGCACAGGGCGATGGAAACCGCCTTGCCTTCGGAGGTGTATTTGGCGATGCGGGCCAGCGCGTCGTCGAGGTCTTTGGCCTGCTCGTCGACGTAGCGGGTCTTGAGGCGGAAATCGATGCTGATCTGCTGGCATTCGATGTTCAGCGAGCAGGCACCGGCGAGGGTCGCGGCCAGTGGCTGGGCGCCGCCCATGCCGCCGAGGCCGGCGGTCAGTACCCATTTGCCGGTGAGGTTGTCGTTATAGTGCTGGCGACCGGCTTCAACGAAGGTTTCGTAGGTGCCCTGGACGATGCCCTGGCTGCCGATGTAGATCCAGCTGCCGGCGGTCATCTGGCCGTACATGGCCAAGCCTTTGGCGTCGAGTTCGTTGAAGTGTTCCCAGGTCGCCCAGTGTGGCACCAGGTTGGAGTTGGCGATCAGTACGCGCGGGGCGTTGCTGTGGGTCTTGAACACGCCGACCGGCTTGCCCGATTGCACCAGCAGGGTTTCGTCTTCGTTGAGGTTGGTCAGGCTCTCGACGATCTTGTCGTAGCACTCCCAGTTACGCGCAGCGCGACCGATGCCACCGTAGACCACCAGCTCTTTCGGATTCTCGGCGACTTCCGGGTCGAGGTTGTTCATCAGCATGCGCAGCGGCGCTTCGGTCAGCCAGCTCTTGGCGGTCAGCTTGTTGCCGCGGGCGGCACGGATTTCGACGTCACGAAACTTAGTGGTTTTGTTGTCAGTCACGAAAAAGACTCCTCAGCGATCAATTCAAACCAACCCTGGCAGTGGGCAAGCAGCCTGTGCGCATCAGTGCGCGACAAGCGAATCAGTGGACGCTGCGGAGAGTCTCGATCGACTCATACGCATACGTCTTTACTTGTACATACAAGCATATGCAATCAAGCGGCCAACTTGTTGGAGGGTCGTTCAACAAAAATCCCGGACAGGGCTGGAAAGCGCCTGAATCAAGGGCTCTGGCATTCATGAAATTTTTCGCGGGGTGGATTGAGGGTAGCGAGAGGTTGTTACGAAAGCGTGGTTTTGCGCCACACTGGGGCGTTCGGTAACAAGTTGGTGCGCATTTCGGGAACGTCGGGACGAAAAAAAACCGCTGCGTTCAAAGCAGCGGTTTTTGATCGTTCCCACACAGAGCGTGTGAAGGAATCAGCGTGAGGACAGTTCGATCACGCAGCAGCCGGCATTGACGGCAATCTCGGTCAGCCCGGTGTTACCGTCCAGTTGCAGGCAGTCATGGCGGCCGAGTTGCGAGGCGCTGTCACCGACCGTGACCTCCAGCAGTTCACTGACGCTGAAGACCAGCACGGTGCTCGCCGAACTGAAAAACCGCTGTTCGCCGTCCAGCCATTGCAGGCGTGCGCTGTAACGCTGGGGTGAGTAGATCAGGTTGAAGTCGCGGATTGCGCCACCGAGCAAGGTGCAGGACACCTGGCTCTCGCCGCTGAAGGCAAACGGGTCGAGGGGTAACAACGGCCGGGTATCGTCGCCATCGACACACAGGGTCATGCCGTCGCCCTGCAATACCGTGATCACTCGCTGGTAACCGGCGAAGGTCGAAAAGCCGCCGGATTCGGCGATGTCGGCAATCGACAGACGCCAGCCAAAACCGTCGAGACCGGCGCCGGCGTCACGGGTGATTTCCTCGGTGCTGCCGCCGCCGTTTTTCCACGGCATGCGCGGGTAGCCTTCGGCGCGTAATACCTTCAACTCTTTCATTTATGAAACCGACCTTCCAGACGATGACGAGAACCGGGGTGGATCAGGCGCGCCGCCGTCACCGGCTGACGACCCGACCACGTACGACGGCGGATCAGCAGGCACGGCTCGCCTTTTTCGATCTGCAGCAATTTGCATTCGGACGCTTCGGCAAGGATCGCTTCGACCACGTGCTCGCCTTCGGTCAGCGGCGCGACCTGGTTCAGATAGGCGTAAGGCGTTTGCAGGGTGAAGTCCTGCTTGAGGTATTCCGGGGCGACCAACGCGTTGACGAAACGGTCTTCGATCTGCACCGGAATGTCGTTTTCGTAATGCACGATCAGCGAGTGAAAGACCTTCTGCCCTTCGCGCATGTCCAGCGCCAGCGCACGTTCGGAACCGGCGGCCTCTTCTTCCAGTGTGATGACCTGACAGGTGTGGCGATGGCCACGGGAGGCGATTTCGTCCGCGATGTTGTGCACTTCGAACAGCGCCGACTGGCTCTTCGGTTCGGCGACAAAAGTGCCGACGCCTTGCATGCGCACCAGCAGACCGTCGGCGGTCATTTCCCGCAGCGCGCGGTTGATGGTCATGCGGCTGAAACCCAACTGGCTGACCAGCTCGCTTTCCGACGGCACGCGGTAATGCGGCGGCCAGTTACCGCTGTCGATCTGCTGGGTGATCATCTGTTTGACGCGGGCGTACAAGGGCGCCGGACTGTCGCCCATGTTCGCGGCCAACGGGGAGACTGGAGGCGGAGTCGGCACGGTGGATCCCTGTTCATTGGATGAAAGTTGCTAGCTTGCCGGAGTTTACCGGGCAGGCAAACGTCTGTATATGTATATACAAATAACACACGATGGGGTGCTGAACCATGTCCGCCTTCTTTGCCGAACGCGCGCTGCTGCCTAACGGATGGGCCAACAATGTACGTCTCGAGGTCAGCGCCGATGGCGTGTTGACCCGAATCCAGGCCGATTCCACTGCAGACGGCGCCGAGCGGTTGAGCGGTCCGCTGCTGCCGGGGATGCCGAATCTGCACTCCCACGCGTTTCAGCGAGCGATGGCGGGACTGGCGGAAGTGGCCGGCAATCCCAACGACAGTTTCTGGACCTGGCGCGATCTGATGTACCGGCTCGTCGGAAAAATCAGCCCCGACCAGCTCGGTGTGATTGCCCGTCAGCTGTACATCGAAATGCTCAAGGCCGGTTACACCTCGGTCGCCGAATTCCATTACGTCCACCACGATCACAACGGCCAGCCTTACGCCGACCCGGCCGAACTGGCGTTACGCATCAGCCAGGCGGCCAGCTCCGCCGGTATCGGTCTGACATTGCTGCCCGTGCTCTACAGCCACAGCGGTTTCGGCGGCCAGACGCCGAACGAAGGCCAGCGCCGTTTCATCAACAGCACCGAAAATTACCTGAAACTGCAATCACGTCTGCAACCACTGCTGGCACAGGAGAAGGCGCAGTCGCTGGGCCTGTGTTTCCACTCGTTGCGCGCAGTCACGCCTCAGCAGATCAGCGAAGTGCTGGCGGCCAGCGACGAGCAATGCCCGGTGCACATCCACATCGCCGAGCAGCAGAAGGAAGTCGATGACTGCCTGAGCTGGAGCGGTCGTCGTCCGCTGCAATGGCTGTACGAAAACACCGAAGTCGATCAGCGCTGGTGCCTGGTGCACGCGACCCACGCCAATCCGGAAGAAGTCACGCTGATGGCCAAAAGTCGCGCCATCGCCGGCCTGTGCCTGACCACCGAGGCCAACCTCGGCGACGGGATTTTCCCGGCGGTGGATTTCCTGGCTCAGGGCGGGCGCATGGGCATCGGCTCCGACAGCCATGTGTCGTTGAGCGTGGTAGAGGAATTGCGTTGGCTGGAATACGGCCAGCGTCTGCGCGATCAACGGCGCAATCGCTTGTATGGCGCGGATCAGCCGATGGTCGGCCGTACGCTGTATGACGCGGCACTGGACGGTGGCGCTCAGGCGCTGGGCCAGCCAATCGGTGCGCTGGAAGTTGGCAAACGTGCCGACTGGATTGTGCTCGATGGCAGCGATCCCTATCTGGCCACGGCCAGCGGTGACGGGATTCTCAATCGCTGGCTGTTTGCCGGTGGCGATCGTCAGGTGCGCGACGTGCTGGTCAACGGTCAGTGGGTCGTGCGCGAGGGGCGACATGCCGGGGAGGAGGACAGCAATCGCGCCTTTACCCAGGTCCTGCGAGACCTTTTGGGCTGACACAAAAAAACCTGTGGGATTGTCCTCCACAGGTTTTTTTTCACCTCTGTTACTGATCGTTCCCACGCTCTGCGTGGGAATGCAGCCCGGGACGCTCCGCGTCCCAAAAGCGGACGCAGAGCGTCCATTGAGGCATTCCCACGCGGAGCGTGGGAACGATCAGAACAGGAGAAGTCAGTTGGACGTCTTGGCCATCTGCTGATCCGACGTGCGCCAGATCAGACGCGTGGTGTCGTAACCCTGCTGACGCGCCTTGCTCAGCAGTTCCTCACGCACCACACCGTTGACGGTCGGCGTGCGGGACAACAGCCACAGGTAGCGACGACTCGGGTCGCCCACGAGGGCGGTCTTGTAGTCATCGCTGACGTACAGCACCCAGTATTGACCCTTCGCCACACCCGGAATCAGACGCGAGAACCAGGTATCAAATTCGACCCACAGCTTGTCGGTCTTGCCCGGCACCTGTGGATAAGCCGTGCCTTTGACTTCTTCCCACGTCCAGTCCGCCGTCAGGCAGCGGTTGTACACCGCGATATTACCGTCGGGCTTGAGGGAGTAACGGGCTTCGGATTGCGCGCAATTGCGCTGGAAATACATCGGCAGACGCGCCAGTTCGTACCAGGTGCCCTGGTAACGCTTGAGATTGACACTGTTGACCGTCTTCGGCGCCAGCGGATCTTCACCGGACGTGGCGCAGCCGGCCAATACCAGGCCGGCCAAAAGGACAAGCAATAACCGCTTCATTGTTTTTCTCCCGTGGGCGCGTAGCCCCGGTTTACTTCAGGCCTTGGCCGGAAAACATCAGCACTTTGTCACCGGCATACTGCACGCTGATAAAGCTGTTCTTGTCGCCCCAGGTGCAACTGGACATGCCGAGCGCGCCCGAGCAATCGGTGGGCTTGCCAAGCAGCGTCTCCACTTCGGCCTTGGCCATGCCGGCCGAGAGCTTCGAATAGTTTTCCTGATTGACCTTGCTGCATGCGGCCAACAGCACGCAAAACGACAGAAGGGCGATAGATCGCAGCGACATGGTGTAACTCCTGGAACGGAAGGGGGATGGCATGGCGCCAACCAGAAGCTTAGAAGAGAAAACCCCTGTCTGGTTCCCTGGGAGGATGGCTATTTGTTAGCCCGCTCGTCCGTCTTTCGCCGGTAAATCAGACAGTTTGTAAGGCTATCGAGCATTTCGTCGCTTTTAGCAAAAAGCGCCTAATCTTTGGCGCGCGGCGGTCGAAATAAGAGCAGCGCAAAGCCCCAGAGTGTGGCAAATTGCCGCCCTTTCTTGACCAGCCCCTTCGCGGTAGCTCACTTAATGACCAGAAACATGAAATTCAGCCACAAGATCTTGTTGGCTGCCGCCCTCGTGGTGGCCGTTGCGTTCGCCTGTTTCATTTTGTTCAACGACTATCGCCAGCGCGAAGCCCTGCAAAGCAGCACCGAAGCGTCGATGCAGGAACTGGGCAGCCTGACCACCAGCAACATCCAGACCTGGCTGGAAAGCCGCATCCAGTTGCTGCAATCGATGGCGCAACAGGTTGTCGCCGACGGCAACGCCCCGGCCAGCCTGAAACGCATCATCGACCTGCCCGCCTACACCGGCAATTTCCAGCTCAGCTACTTCGGCGGCGCCGACGGCGTGATGTTCTCGGTCCCGGCCGGCAACCGCGCGCCGGATTACGATCCGCGCGCCCGTGGCTGGTACAAGGCGGCTAACGCTGCGCAACAGACCATCGTCACCGAACCGTACATCGCCGCCTCGTCGGGCAAACTGGTGATCACCGTCGCCACCCCGGTGCAGCGCCAGGGCCAGATGATCGGTGTGGCCGGCGCCGACATTGACCTGTCGAGCGTCAGTGCGATCATCAACTCGCTGAACTTCGGCGGCCATGGCCACGCGTTCATCGTCGGTGCCGACGGCAAAATCCTGATCCACCCGGACAGCAAGCTGGTGCTCAAGACCCTGGCCGAGGCCTACCCCAACGGCGCGCCGAAAGTCAGCCCGGGTCTGAAAGAAGTCGAGTTCGACGGCAAGACCCAACTGATCTCCTTCACCCGCGTCAACGGCGTGCCGTCGGCCGACTGGTACGTGGCGCTGGTGCTGGACAAGGACACCGCGTTCTCGATGCTCAGCGAATTTCGCACCTCGGCGCTGATCGCCATGGTCATTGCGGTAGTGATCATCATCGCGCTGCTCGGCATGCTGATCCGCGTGCTGATGCAGCCGCTGCTGACCATGGGCCGCGCCATGCACGACATCGCCGAAGGCGAAGGTGACCTGACCAAACGCTTGACCATCCACGGCCACGATGAATTTGGTGCGCTGGGGCTGTCGTTCAACCGTTTCGTCGAGCGCATCCACACCTCGATCCGCGAAGTCTCCTCGGCCACCGGCCAGGTCAACGAAGTCGCCCTGCGCGTGGTCGCGGCGTCCAACTCGTCGATGTTCAACTCCGACCAGCAGGCCTCGCGCACCAACAGCGTGGCCGCCGCGATCAACCAGCTCGGCGCCGCCGCCCAGGAAATCGCCCAGAACGCTGCCCTCGCCTCGCAACACTCAAGCGACGCGCGCAGCCTGGCCGAAGACGGCCAGCAGGTGGTGGATAAAACCATCCACGCGATGCAGCAACTGTCGGCGAAGATCAGCGACTCCTGCGGCAACATCGAAACCCTGAACAGCAACACCGTGAACATCGGGCAGATTCTGGAAGTGATCACCAGCATCTCCCAGCAGACCAACCTGCTGGCCCTCAACGCCGCCATCGAAGCGGCCCGTGCCGGCGAGGCCGGTCGTGGTTTCGCCGTGGTCGCCGACGAAGTCCGCAACCTGGCGCACCGCACCCAGGATTCGGCGCAGCAAGTGCAGAAGATGATCGAAGAACTGCAAGTCGGCGCACGTCAGGCGGTCGGCATCATGACCGAGAGTCAGCGCGAGAGCGAAAGCAGCGTCGGCATCGCCAACCAGGCCGGCGAACGTCTGGGCAGCGTGACCCAGCGCATCGGCGAGATCGACGGCATGAACCAGTCGGTGGCGACGGCGACGGAAGAGCAGACGGCGGTGGTCGAGTCGATCAACGTCGATATCAACGAGATCAACACGCTGAACCAGGAAGGCGTGGAGAACTTGCAGGCGACGTTGCGGGCTTGTGCGGATCTGGAGCAGCAGGCTGCTCGGCTGAAGCAGTTGGTGGGTAGCTTCAGAATCTGAAGATCAAGAGCTTACCCCCTCATCGGAACGCCGCCCGCCCATCCCTCTCCCCCAAGGGGGCGAGGGGAAAGGGAGCCGATCTCTGTCGCTTTCCAGACCTGAGTTCAACTCGGTATTTCAAGTCAGCGTAACTCGAACATCCAACTCGGTCAGTCCCCTCTCCCTCCGGGAGAGGGTTAGGGTGAGGGCCGGTTTTTCAGGTTGCCGAAAATCGCCCTAAAACCGCGAACCCGGCTCTTTCAAAAACTTCAGTTCCTCAACCGTAGACTCCCGCCCCAACACCGCATTGCGATGCGGAAACCGTCCAAACCGCGCAATCACCTTCTGATGCCGCTCGGCATAATCAAGGTTGTCGGCAAACACCCCGCGCTCCGCCTCCGGCTGCTCAGCCACCAGATCAATGAATCGCGAGACGGCTTCATTCTGCACTGCGAGGTTTTCGCAATGTTCGAAGACGAGGTAGATGAAGAGTCGCTGGATCGGTTTCAACTGCCGATCGAAGTCTGCTGCAATCCCCTGAGCGACCAGTTTCTGGGCCCGTAGATCACCGGAAAAAGCCTTGGGCGTATCGCGAAAGATCATTCGCGGGAGTTGGTCGAGCAACAGCACCAGCGCCAGCCAACCTTCGGGACGTTGCGTCCACTCGGTCAATTCGCCAGCGAGAGCCTGATCGACAAAGACCCCGAAACGCTCACGCGCTTCGAGGTCCTGGCTGTCTTTCTTGCCGAACCACAACTTGCCCTGTTGCGCCGAAACCTCAGTAGCTGATTCAGCATGACCGAACCACCAATCGAGCAACGGCTGCCAGGGCGCGTTCATGGTTTATTCCTTGTGGTAGGCCGTAGCGCGGGCGACTTCTTCTTTCGAGCCGAGGAACACCGCTACGCGCTGGTGCAGGCCTTCAGGCTTGATGTCGAGGATGCGCTGGTGACCGTCGGTGGAAGCGCCGCCCGCCTGTTCCACCAGGAACGACATCGGGTTGGCTTCGTACATCAGGCGCAGTTTGCCTGGCTTGGACGGCTCGCGGCTGTCGCGCGGGTACATGAACAGACCGCCACGGGTCAGGATGCGGTGCACGTCGGCAACCATCGCCGCGACCCAGCGCATGTTGTAGTTCTTTTTCAGCGGGCCTTCTTCACCGGCCAGCAGTTCCGAAACGTAGCGTTGTACCGGGGCTTCCCAGTGACGCTGGTTGGACATGTTGATGGCGAATTCCTGGGTGGTTTCAGGAATGGTGATGTCTTCGTGGGTCAGCACGAAGCTGCCCATTTCGCGGTCCAGCGTGAAGCCTTTGACGCCGTCGCCCAGGGTCAGCACCAGCATGGTCTGCGGGCCGTAAATGGCGTAACCGGCGGCAACTTGCTGAGTGCCTGGCTGCAGAAAGGCCTTCTCATTCAGAGGCTCGTTCTGGCTCAGGTATTCGTTCGGGCAACGCAGCACGGAGAAGATGGTGCCGACCGGGGCATTGATGTCGATGTTCGACGAACCGTCCAGCGGATCGAATACCAGCAGGTAGGCGCCTTTCGGGTATTTGCCCGGGATCTGGTAGGCATTGTCCATTTCTTCGGACGCCATGCCGGCCAGGTGACCGCCCCACTCGTTGGCTTCGAGCAGGATTTCGTTCGACAGCACGTCGAGCTTCTTCTGCACTTCGCCTTGCACGTTTTCCGTGCCCATGCTGCCCAGAACACCGCCCAGGGCGCCTTTGGACACGGCGTGGCTGATCTCTTTACAGGCACGCGCCACCACTTCGATCAGGAAACGCAGATCGGCAGGAGTGTTGTTGCTGCGGGTCTGCTCAATCAAATAGCGACTCAGGGTAACGCGGGACATGGACGGCTCCGGTGGAATGGGGGGCTAAAAACCCGCGCAGTTTACAGGGAGTCTGAAACCGTAGCGAGCAATGACGCCGGTAACGTGCGTCGGGTGCAATTCCTGCTATCAGACGTGATCGAACCGAGAGAGTTCAGGCACCGGATTCAGCGTAGTTGGAAACCCGACGGGTGTAGAGGCCACACCCGTCATATTCACGATTTGGCCGGCGGCTTGCGCAGCAGACTGAAGGCCATTGCTGCAAGAAACAGCACACTGAGCAGCAACACCGCCCACAGGCCGAACTTCTTCCAGTTGGTGTCCGCCGTGGCCGAGGTGGTGGCCGTCGAAGTCTGGGTCGCCAGCGCGTCGCCCTGCACCGTGGCCTTGCCCAATGTGGCCAGTTTCTCCGGTTTGAAATCGGGGATCAGCGTGGTCAGCGGCAGGTTCGCCGTCTTCACGGTCGGATTGCCCAGCGCCAGGCTGTACGGCCCGTCACCCCGGGCGAGGAAGATAACCTGAGTGGCGCGCACCGCGTATTTCACGCTCGGCGCCTGCTCGCCTAGACCGCCGCCCCGTTCGTCGACCGTCAGTTTCAACTGCTGCACGGTCTGCCCGTACAGCTGCAATTCGTTCTGCACCACGTCCTGGCCGTTCTGGGTCAGGCGATAGAGCAAGCCGCTGCTCAGCGCTTGCCACGGCAGACTGCTGTCGCGACGCCCCGACAACGTCACCGGCGCCAGGCTGTTGGCCTGTTTCAGTTCGACCTGCACCCGCTCGATGTTCAGCCCCATCGGCAGCTGCCAAGTGTATTCACCGGGCTTGCCGCTGCTGCCTGCCAGCGCCGGGGACCAGACCAGCGGCAGCGGAAGATTGCGCGGGTCGCTGCTTTTCAGTTGTGCCGACGTCAGGACCGGCGCCGAGGCCGGCGAATCCCACAACAGACGCAGATACCGCGCCGATTGCCCCGGCAGCGCCACTTCATGTTGCTCGACCCGTTCGTCGGCAAAGGTCAGGCGCGCGACCTGGCCTTCGCCCCAGGCCTGCCAGTGCTGCAAATCATCGCTGGCCTCGATGCTGAAACGCTGGAAGCCGTCGCGCTCGCTGGTCCAGTCGAGGATCAGTTGCTGCAACGGCGCTTTGATAGCACTGGCGTCGAGCAGCCAGCCACGCAGCACTTCCTCGCCCGCTTCCAGTTGGCTGGACGGCTGCACTTCCACCAGCGTACCGGTGGTGGTGGATTGCACGCGTACGCTTGGCGCACGCTCGGTGGCATCCGCCGAGTTGTACAGCGGGAACCACTTCACCTCATGCAACTGACCGTCGTCGCGGGTCTGGGCTGATTCCCGGGCCAGCGCATAGGCCTGCGGTTCTCCGGCGGCGTTGAACACTCGCAGGTCGCTGAGATCAGTCTGGCGCGCCTGCAACTGCACGCTCAGCGGCAGTTCGAGGCGATACCAAGGGCCGGAACCACTGACCGCCAACGGCACCTGCGCGGCGAAGTCCGCCGGTTTTTCCTGGGCGCCGGCCGTCATGGCCACGCCCAGCAACAGCCACCCGAGATTAAGCTTGCGACTCAAGACGACACTCCTTCGGTTTCCGGGGCCGGTTTGTCCGCCGCCGTTGCAGCGTCGACGCGTTTGGGCGGCAGTGGAGCAAAGTAGCCCACCACCAGCAGCAACACGCCGACGCCGATGAACGAGACGATCCGGGCCAGTCCGCCACGGTTGCTCAATTCGACAAAAATCAGTTTGGCCACCACCAGCGCAATCAGCGCCGCGCCGATCAGCCACACTTCGCGGCGATGACGCAGGTGCCCGCCGATCATCAGCCCGAGCGCCATCAGCGTCCAGACGATGGACAGACCGGCCTGCACCAGCATCGATTCGAGCAGCAGATCGAGCTCGAACGGAATCCCCGCCCAATGGTGCGCGGCGCGGGTGACCAGCGCAGTGCAGAACGCGAACAGCGAAACGCCGGCAATCAGTTGCGTCGCGTATGCCGCGTAATCCTGGCGGATCGACAGCTCGGCAACGGCGCTGCGCGACCAGACGTAGACACCGAACAGTGCAAACAGCAGACCCAACTCCAGCGGGTTAAGCAGCGGCACATAAGGCAGCGGCTCGGCATTGCCATCGCTGACGCCATTGGCCAGCCAGAACCAGACCAGCATCAGCACCGCCAACGGCGCCGCCGCGTACAGGCGATATTCGCGAGGGAACGCTGCCACCGGCCACGGCCACTGACGCGGCGCAGCCATCAGCAACAGATACACACTCGGCAGAATCGCCCAGCCCAGCCAGCGCCAGGCGTTGTACTGCTCGGACAACAGCAGCAGGCCGTAGCGCAACTCCAGCGCCAGCACGCCGATCAGCAGCCAGCAACCGAGCACATGCGCCGTGCTCAATGCCCGCGCTGGCAGCATCGGCGCCAGGCGTCGCAGGCTGATGAAATGCACGACGAACACCGCCGCCCAGGCCAGCCAGCCGAAATCCGCCGCCGGGTGATAACGCGAGTGCCACGCGCCGAGCAACACCAGCCCGGCTGCCGGAATCAGCACGGTGCAGAGCAACCCGAGCGACGGCCATTTCAGACGCAAGACCAACAACGTCCACAACGCGACGCTCAGCGCGGCGACCACCAGCAACAGCGTCGCTTGCAGATTCAGCGGCGCAAACCGCATCACTTCGCTGAACCACGCCAGCGCCCACCAACCGGCGCCCCACACCAGCAACACTTCAGACAGGCGATGCAGGCTCAGCACATCGAACGCCGAGGCGTGATTGCCCAGTTGCAGGCGCCACGCTCCGATCATCGCCGCCAGGCCCAGCACCAGTGGCGTCCAGAATCCGCCATGGGCCAGCGGTCGCAGCCCCTCGCTGGACAGCGGCCCGAGCAACTCGGGGCCGGCCAGCAAAAACGCTGCGCCACCGATCAGTTGCAACAGCAGACCGAAGACAAAACTCACGCGCTGCTTGAGGTACAGACTGAGCCAGATGATCAGCAAGCCACTGGCCGCCCACACCGCGCTCGCGGTCTGCCACGGCAGCACGAATAACACCGCCAGATTGATCAGCACCAGACCTGCCAGCAGCACCACCGACAACCCGCGCAGCAGACGAACATCGCTGCGCACCATCTCGTCGCGCGCCGCCAGCAGCATGCCGGCGATCAACGCCAGACCGATCAACGAGGCGCTGAGCAAACCGCTCCAGCCGGCGCTGAACACGGCCGCCGAATCCTCGCCCGCCCCTTGCAGGCGCAACAGGAATAACGCCCCGCCAAGCAACTGCACGGCAAACGCGGTGAACAAGAACGTGCGCGATTGCAGGCGCAAGCCGACGAACAAGGTCGCCAGCCCGGCCAATGCCCAACTGATCGCCGTGCCCTGAATGAAGAAGAACAGCGGCGCCAGCAGATACAGGAAGGTCAGCCCCAGGCACGCCAGCACCGGCAAGCCCTGACGCTCCCACAGCGAGGTTTGCTCCGGCGACGCCTTGCGCAATTGATAGAAGCTGAACAGCAACGCCGCGCCGAGCATCAATGCGCCCAACGGCGCAGCGTCGAGCAGGCTGCTTTCGCCAACCCGCAACTGACTGAGAAACGCCAGCGCCGAACCCAGTTGCAGCAGCAATGCGAAAGCCCGGGCCAACGGCCGTTGCTGACGCAAGCCCAGCCAGAAAATCCCCGCCCCCTCCACCGCCCAGGCGGCGGAGGTCCAGCGCGCATCCAGCCCCAGCGGAATCGCCAGGCTGGCGAAAATCACCCCGAGCGCCAGGCAAGTCTCACCCAGCAACATCGCCCGGCCGCCCATCAGCACTTTGGCCAGGGCCATGTAGATCATGCCCAGCGCCAGTGCGCTGAACGCCGCCGCAAACTCAAGATGCTGAACCAGCGCGAATTGCAAGCCGAAACCCACCAGCGGCGGACCGAACAGCATCGTGCCGTCGACGTAATCGCCCTTGCGCGCCGACCAATGCAGCAGCGCCTGGCGATCGTCATCCGCCGGGGCGTCCGGCATGTCCAGCAACTTGCGCCGGGCGAACAGCAGGCCGATGGCCAGGTACATCAGGAAGAACAGAATCAGGAACGGTTCGGTGCTCCACAGCAGTTCCGGCATGTACGAACGCAGGCCCCAGGCGAAACCGATGCCGAAGGTGCCAACGAAGCCGATCAGGTTGAGCAGGCGCCAGGCCTTGAACCAGGCGATGGCCAGGATGCCGGCGTTGAGCAGCGCGAAATAACTGAATAGCGCGACGTGGTTGCCGGCGCCGGTGGAGGTCAGGATCGGCGCGGCGAAACCGCCCAGTGCGGCGACGCAGGCCAGGGCCAGGGAATCCTGGGTGATGGCCAGAATGGCCGAAAACACCGTCACCGCCACCAGCAAGCCCAGCGCAGCAGACGGATCGAGCAGCGGGTGCAGACGCATCGCCGCAAACACCGTCAGGTACAACACCGCGATCCCGGTGCCTTGCAGCATCAAAGCGTAGCTGTTGTTGCGATGGCGCAACCACCAGCCCAGCGCCAGCAAGCCCAGCGCTGCCGCTGCGACCCCGGCGTAACGCAATTCGATCGGCACCACCATGCCTTCGGTGGCGTAGCGCAGCAGGAACGCCAGACCGAAGAACAACAGCACCACACCGACCCGCAGCACGGTGTTGCCACCGAACAGCCAGTTGCGCGCAGCGCTGATGCCGCGTTCGATAAGGTTCGGGCCACGAGGTTCGGCGGGCGGTTGCGGTTCGCGGGTGACGGGCTCCGGGCGCCAGACATCGACCGGCAACGGCTGACCGGGTTCGCTGGCGGCGACGGCGACAGGTTCGAGTTCGGGTGGCAGTTCCCAGACCAGCTCGGGTTCTGCGGCAGCGGGTTGTTCAAATACCGTGACGGGTTCAACGATCGTTTCGCTGGCCGGCGCGACACTCGGCGGCGCTGGCGAATGCGCCGGAGCGCCCTCCAGCAGAAACAGTCGCTGTTCGACGCCCTGCAACGCAATCTTCGCGTGATCCAGCTGACGCTGTTGCTCGGCAGCCTGCGAACCGAGCCGGGCAATGCGCATCGCCTGCCCGATGGCGAGCCCCAGCAACGCGCCCAACAGCGCATCGCTGAACGACTCGTCGAGCAGCCAGCCGAGCAGCAGCCCGATCAACATGAACATCCATTGCATGGTCGATATCCCTGAGCAGCCCCGTGGCGGGGCGGAACCAAGGCTCAGTATATCGGCCCGGCCCAACAATCGTGGGGCCGGGCGCACATTTGTCGCTAAAAGTTACTCGAGTGCCTTCCAGATATCCGTGGCGTACTCGCGGATTGTCCGGTCGGACGAGAACCAGCCCATACGCGAGGTGTTCAGCACCGCCGAACGCCACCAGTTGTTGGCGTCGTGCCAATGCGCATCGACACGCATCTGCGCCTCCCAGTAGGAGTCGAAATCGGCGCAAACGAAGAACCGGTCGTAATCCACCAGCGAATCGATCAGCCCGGTGTAGCGCGACGTGTCGTCCGGCGAGAACACCCCGCTGCGGATCGCCTGCAACACATCGTTGAGGCGATGGGACGCGGCAATGTCCGGCACCGCGCTGAACTCGTGGTTCTGCTTGCGCGCCTCGACCTGCTGGGCGCTGAGACCGAAGATGAACATGTGCTCGGCGCCGATGTTTTCGCACATTTCCACGTTGGCACCGTCGAGGGTGCCGATGGTCAGCGCACCGTTCAGGCCGAACTTCATGTTGCTGGTGCCCGAGGCCTCGAAACCGGCGGTGGAGATCTGCTCCGACAGGTCCGCTGCTGGAATGATGCTCTCCGCCAGGCTGACGTTGTAGTTGGGCAGGAACACCACTTTGAGCAGACCGCGCACGGTCGGATCGTTGTTCACCACCCGGGCGATGTCGTTGGTCAGCTTGATGATCAGCTTGGCCTGGTGATAACTCGCCGCGGCTTTGCCGGCGAAGATTTTCACCCTCGGCACCCAGTCGATTTCCGGCTCGGCGCGGATCGCCTGATACAGCGCGACGGTGTGCATCAGGTTGAGCAGTTGGCGTTTGTATTCGTGGATCCGTTTGACCTGCACGTCGAACATCGCCGCCGGGTTGACCGCGATCCCCAGCCGTTCATGGATCAGATAGGCGAGGGCTTTTTTGCTGTGCAACCGTTGCTCGGCGAAGGCTTTACGGAAGGCGGGTTTCTCGGCGAACGGTTCAAGATCGAGCAGTCGCTGTTCGGGGTTATCCAGAACATCCGCGCCGAGGGAATCGACCAGCATCGACGTCAATTCCGGGTTGGCTTGGTACAGCCAGCGGCGGAAGGTGATGCCGTTGGTTTTGTTGTTGATTCGCTCCGGATACAGCTTGTGCAGTTCGGCGAACACGGTTTTGCGCATCAGCTGCGTGTGCAGCCCGGACACGCCGTTGACGCTGTGGGAACCGAGAAACGCGAGATTGCCCATGCGCACCCGGCGGCCGTTGTCTTCCTCGATCAGCGACACCGCGCGCAGCACGTCGAAATCGTGGATGCCCTTGGCCCGCAGCGAATCGATGTGCTGGGCGTTGATCAGATAAATGATCTGCATGTGCCGCGGCAGCATGCGTTCCATCAGCCCCACCGGCCAGGTTTCCAGCGCTTCGGGCAGCAGCGTGTGGTTGGTGTACGACAGCGTATCGACGGTGACTTGCCACGCCGCGTCCCAGGCCACGTCGTAGACATCGACCAGTTGGCGCATCAGTTCGGCGACAGCGATCGAGGGGTGGGTGTCGTTGAGCTGGATTGCCGCGTGATCGCCGAGGGTCAGCACCGAGGTGTGCATGTTGCGATGACGGCGCAGCAAATCCTGAAGCGACGCGGCGACGAAGAAGTATTCCTGACGCAGGCGCAGTTCCTGCCCGGCTTCGGTGCTGTCCGCCGGGTAGAGCACGCGGGAGATACTCTCGGCCCGGGCCACTTCGGCGACGGCGCCCAGGTGGTCACCGGCGTTGAAGCGCTCCAGATGCAGGTCCTCCATCGCCCGCGCCCGCCACAGGCGCAAGGTGTTGACGCTCGCCCCGCGCCAGCCGACCACCGGGGTGTCGTAGGCAATCGCCCGGACGGTTTCCGCCGGGTGCCAGACTTGCCGGGACTTGCCGCTGGCGTCGGTGACGGTCTCGACGCTGCCGCCAAAGCCGATCGGATAGACCACCTCTGGCCGCTCGAACTCCCAGGGGTTGCCGAAATCCAGCCAGTGCTCGGTCTGTTCCTGTTGCCAACCGTCGACAATCGCCTGACGGAACAACCCGTGCTCATAACGAATGCCGTAGCCGTGGCCAGCGATACCGAGGGTCGACATGCTTTCCATGAAGCACGCCGCCAATCGTCCGAGGCCACCGTTGCCCAGCGCCGCATCCGGCTCCAGGATGCGGATGCGCTCCAGATCGACGCCCAGCTCGGTCAAGGCTTCACGGGCGACGTCCAGCAAACCGAGGTTGCTCAGGCTGTCGTAGAGCAAACGGCCGATGAGGAATTCCAGCGAGAGGTAATACACCCGCTTCTGGCCTTTGCGGTAGATCTGCCGGGTATGGTCCATCCAGTGCTCGACCATGTGATCGCGCGCCGCCAGGGCGATGGCTTCGAACCAGTCATGGTCGAAGGCGTGATCCGGGTCTTTGCCCACCGCGTAGGTGAGTTTGGTCAGGACGGCGTCGCGGAATGCGGCCACCTCTGCTTCGCGAACTAGTGGTTCTTGAGTCATCGATAGGACCTCGAGCGAGCGGGGAGTTGTCAGAGCCTAGACGGTCTGACCGACGGTAAGGGCTCTGGTTCGGCAGTTTTTACCGAGAGTGTGAGATCGACCGGCAATACTCTGGCGAATGCCTCAATGAATGCAGGGGCCGTGCCGAATTGTCGGACGATGTGCGCGCATGAAGAAAAAATCTGGCGAAAGGTTGTTCAAAAATCCACCAGTCCCGGTATGATCGCGCGCCCTGACGCACACGCCTGGTAAAGACCGATGATGAAGCCCAACCTGATCGCCGCAGCCGAGATCGACCGTCTCGATACCTGGGCCAAATATTCGGCCCCGATGTGCGGCTCGTGCGTTTCCAGCTGCTGCACGCTGCCGGTCGAGGTCAAGATCAAGGATCTGGTGCGCATCGGTGTGGTCGACGAGTTCGAACTGGGCGACCCGCCGAAGAACATCGCCAAGCGTCTGCAAAAGGAAGGTCTGGTCGAGCGCTTCAATCAGAAGTCGGGGATCTTCACCCTGCAGCGCATGAGCAACAACGATTGCTACTACCTGGATCGTAAGAGCCGCCTGTGCACCATTTATGACAAGCGCCCGGACACCTGCCGCAACCACCCGAAGATCGGCCCGCGCCCTGGCTATTGCGCGTACAAGCCGAAGGAAGTGGAACGGGTGCAGAATTCGCGGTCGATCGAGAAGTTCTGATCTGCCCTGAGATGTTCGGCGGCTGATCGGCCGCCTTCGCTGGCAAGCCAGCTCCCACAAAGGTTACTGGTGATCAAGTAACTTGTGTTCCCCCCAAAACCCTGTGGGAGCTGGCTTGCCAGCGATGGGGCCCGCACAAACACCGCATAAATCCCGGACAAACAAAAACGCCCCCGGTCTCTCGACCGGGGGCGTTTTCTCAAGCCTGGGCT
>NZ_RRZJ01000032.1:0-71619 GCF_004368175.1 Pseudomonas sp. CH235 | reverse complement strand
AGGCGCGCAGCGCCGTGCGGCGAAGCCGCATACATCGAGAGGAGGTGCAGCGAAGCAAACCGTAGGCGATGCCCCCTGATGGACACCGTAGCGAGGGAACACTGAGCCTAAGCGAAGTGCCGTACGCCGGGGCTCAGCCTTTTTGGTTACTTTTTCGGCGTTTGGAAAAAGTGACCCGCCGTAAGGGCGGAACCCTAAGAAGCCGTTACCGCAGCAACGGATATACACCCAATCCAAAGATCGCAAAAAAACCGCAAAAACAAAAAACGGCCCCCATTCTCATGGAGGCCGTTCCCGGTACAACGCTAAGAGGCTATCGCAAGACAGCTCTTATTTGCGGTCTTCCAGCTTGGTGATATCCCGCGACTCGTAGCCAGTGTACAGCTGGCGCGGACGGCCAATCTTGTACGGGCTGGAGAGCATTTCCTTCCAGTGCGAAATCCAGCCGACAGTACGTGCCAGGGCGAAAATCACAGTGAACATGCTGGTAGGAATGCCGATCGCCTTGAGGATGATCCCCGAGTAGAAGTCGACGTTCGGGTACAGCGAGCGCTCGATGAAGTACGGATCGGTCAGGGCGATCTCTTCCAGACGCATGGCCAGTTCGAGTTGCGGATCGTTCTGGATACCCAGTTCCTTCAACACTTCGTCGCAGGTCTGCTTCATGACAGTCGCGCGAGGGTCGCGGTTCTTGTAGACGCGGTGACCGAAGCCCATCAACTTGAATGGATCGTTCTTGTCCTTGGCCTTGGCGATGAACTTGTCGATGTTCGAAACATCGCCGATTTCATCGAGCATGGTCAGCACGGCTTCGTTCGCACCTCCGTGGGCAGGGCCCCACAGTGCGGCGATGCCGGCGGCGATACAGGCGAACGGGTTGGCACCCGAAGAGCCCGCCAGACGCACGGTGGAGGTCGAAGCGTTCTGCTCGTGGTCGGCGTGGAGGATGAAGATCCGGTCCATGGCCTTGGCGAGTACCGGGCTGATCGGTTTGATCTCGCACGGGGTGTTGAACATCATGTGCAGGAAGTTTTCCGCGTACGACAGGTCGTTGCGCGGGTACATCATGGGTTGGCCCATGGAGTACTTGTAAACCATCGCGGCCAGGGTCGGCATCTTGGCAACCAGGCGGATCGCGGAGATTTCGCGATGCTGCGGGTTATTGATGTCGAGGGAGTCGTGGTAGAAGGCCGAGAGGGCGCCGACTACACCACACATGACGGCCATCGGGTGGGCGTCACGGCGGAAGCCGTTGAAAAAGGTTTTCAGCTGCTCGTGAACCATGGTGTGGTTCTTCACGGTGCCGACGAACTGGGCCTTTTGCTCTGCAGTCGGCAGTTCGCCGTTCAGCAGCAGGTAGCAGGTTTCCAGGTAGTCCGACTTTTCAGCCAGCTGTTCGATCGGGTAGCCGCGGTGCAGCAGGATGCCGTTGTCGCCGTCGATATAGGTGATCTTCGATTCGCAGGAAGCGGTCGACATGAAACCGGGGTCGAAAGTGAAGCGGCCCGTGGCCGTCAGGCCCCGAACATCGATAACATCGGGACCAACGGTGCCGGTTAAAATGGGCAGCTCGACGGGGGCTGCGCCCTCGATGATCAACTGCGCTTTTTTGTCAGCCATGTGGCCTCCTATTTATGCTTGAAATCATCAGACAGACCCCCCACGCAGGGCCCGCACCACTATAGTGAGATAAATTCGAATGTCAATTTGCCTAAAGTCTTGCTCCAGAAGGCTTTAACCGCACTTTTTCCTCGAAATTGCCTGCCATTTACGCCTTTTATACGACTTGTGCAATCCGCTATTGGGGGTAGGCGATTGCGTTGTCATTAGTAGCCTAACTGTCTATACTCGGCGACCGACCGCCAAGGGCTTTTGGGCTTGCTTTCATTGGGGGTCGCATCCCTGGGTGGTGGTTACCTGACCAGTGCACTCCCCAACAACTTTGCCCTGATTGTTAGGGGCTCTTCAGTGTGAAAAAAAAGCCGTGAAAAGCCAACGACCTGTAAACCTAGACCTAAGGACCATCAAACTCCCCATCACCGGCGTTACGTCGTTTCTTCACCGTGTTTCCGGCATCATTCTCTTCCTGGGCCTTGGCATCATGCTTTATGCATTGGGCAAATCCCTGGGTTCCGAGGAAGGTTATGTCGAGGTGAAGGCATGCTTGACCAGCCCGCTGGCCAAGTTCGTAGCATGGGGCCTCCTGTCCGCTCTTCTGTATCACCTGGTTGCCGGTGTGCGCCACTTGATCATGGACATGGGCATCGGTGAGACGCTGGAAGGCGGCCGCCTGGGCTCGAAACTGATCATCGCCGTTTCCGTGGTGCTGATCGTTCTGGCAGGAGTTTGGATATGGTAACCAGCGTTACAAACCTTTCGCGTTCGGGCCTCTATGACTGGATGGCACAGCGTGTGTCTGCGGTCGTTCTCGCGGCTTATTTCATATTCCTGATCGGCTACCTCGCCGCGAACCCGGGCATTGGCTACGACCAATGGCACGGCCTGTTCGCCCACAACGGAATGCGTATCTTCAGTCTGCTGGCACTGGTTGCCCTGGGCGCTCACGCCTGGGTCGGCATGTGGACCATCGCGACCGACTACCTGACGCCAATGGCGCTGGGCAAGTCCGCGACTGCAGTACGTTTCCTTTTCCAGGCAGTATGCGGCGTCGCGATGTTCGCTTACTTCGTCTGGGGTGTGCAGATTCTCTGGGGTATCTGATTCATGGCTAACATTCCAACGATTTCTTTCGACGCCATCATTATTGGTGGCGGCGGTGCCGGCATGCGCGCAGCGCTGCAACTGGCACAGGGCGGTCACAAGACTGCCGTGATCACCAAGGTTTTCCCGACCCGTTCGCACACTGTGTCCGCACAGGGCGGGATCACCTGCGCCATCGCTTCGGCCGACCCGAACGATGACTGGCGCTGGCACATGTACGATACCGTCAAGGGTTCCGACTACATCGGTGACCAGGACGCTATCGAATACATGTGTCAGGAAGGCCCGGCTGCCGTTTTCGAGCTGGACCACATGGGTCTGCCGTTCTCGCGTACCGAGCAAGGCCGTATCTACCAGCGTCCGTTCGGCGGTCAGTCGAAGGATTACGGTAAAGGCGGGCAGGCTGCCCGTACGTGCGCCGCTTCCGACCGTACCGGTCACGCGCTGCTGCACACCCTTTATCAGGGCAACCTGAAAGCCGGTACCACGTTCCTGAACGAGTACTACGCTGTCGACCTGGTGAAAAACCAGGAAGGCGAATTCGTCGGTGTGATCGCGATCTGCATCGAAACCGGTGAAACCACCTACATCCGCGCCAAAGCCACCGTATTGGCTACCGGCGGTGCAGGTCGTATCTATGCATCCACCACCAACGCCCTGATCAACACCGGTGACGGCGTCGGCATGGCTCTGCGTGCTGGCGTGCCGGTACAAGACATCGAAATGTGGCAGTTCCACCCGACCGGCATCGCCGGCGCCGGTGTGCTGGTTACCGAAGGTTGCCGTGGTGAAGGTGGTTACCTGATCAACAAGCACGGTGAGCGTTTCATGGAGCGTTATGCTCCGAACGCCAAAGACCTTGCCGGTCGTGACGTTGTTGCCCGTTCGATGGTTAAGGAAATCATCGCCGGCAACGGTTGCGGTCCGAATGGCGACCACGTGATGCTCAAACTCGACCACCTGGGCGAGGAAGTGCTGCACAGCCGTCTGCCAGGCATCTGCGAACTGTCGAAGACTTTCGCCCACGTTGACCCGGTTGTTGCGCCGGTTCCGGTTGTTCCGACTTGCCACTACATGATGGGCGGCGTTGCCACCAACATTCACGGCCAGGCGATCACCCAGGACGCCGAAGGCGTGGATCAGATCATTCCTGGTCTGTTCGCGGTAGGTGAAGTGGCTTGCGTATCGGTTCACGGTGCCAACCGTCTGGGCGGCAACTCGCTGCTCGACCTGGTGGTATTCGGCCGCGCTGCCGGCCTGCACCTGGAGAAGGCGCTGACCGACGGCATCGAATACGACGACGCTACCGAAGCCGACATCGACGCTGCCCTGGCGCGTCTGAACGCACTGAACAACCGTACCGACGGTGAAGATGTCGCTACCCTGCGTCGCGAGCTGCAAAGCTGCATGCAGAACTACTTCGGTGTATTCCGTACCGGCGAATACATGCAGAAGGGTATTGCCCAGCTGGCCGATCTGCGCAAGCGCATCGCCAATGTGAAGATCAACGATAAGTCGCAGGCGTTCAACACTGCACGTATCGAAGCGCTGGAACTGCAAAACCTGCTGGAAGTGGCTGAAGCTACCGCCATCGCTGCCGAAGTACGTAAAGAGTCCCGCGGCGCTCACGCCCGTGAAGACTTCGAAGACCGTGACGACGAAAACTGGCTGTGCCACACCCTGTACTTCCCGGGTGAGAAACGCGTCGCCAAGCGTGCCGTGAACTTCTCGCCGAAGACTGTTCCGACTTTCGAACCTAAAGTCCGGACTTATTAAGGGTGACCGCCATGTTGCAAGTCAGTGTTTATCGTTACAACCCTGATCAGGACGCTGCGCCGTTCATGCAGGAATTCCAGGTCGATACCGGTGGTAAAGACCTGATGGTGCTGGACGTGCTCGCCCTGATCAAAGAGCAGGACGAAGGTTTCTCCTATCGTCGCTCCTGCCGTGAAGGCGTCTGTGGCTCCGACGGCATGAACATCAACGGCAAGAACGGCCTGGCGTGCATCACGCCGCTGTCCGCTGTCGTCAAAGGTAACAAGCTGATCGTTCGTCCGCTGCCAGGTTTGCCGGTTATCCGTGACCTGGTTGTCGATATGAGCATCTTCTACAAGCAATACGAGAAGGTTAAGCCATTCCTGCAGAACGACACGCCGGCTCCGGCCATCGAGCGTCTGCAGTCCCCTGAAGAGCGTGAAAAGCTCGACGGTCTGTACGAGTGCATCCTGTGCGCCTGCTGCTCGACCTCTTGCCCGTCCTTCTGGTGGAACCCGGACAAGTTCCTGGGTCCAGCTGCACTGCTGCAAGCGTACCGCTTCCTGGCAGACAGCCGTGATACCAAGACGTCCGAGCGTCTGGCGTCCCTCGATGACCCGTTCAGCGTCTTCCGCTGCCGGGGCATCATGAACTGCGTCAACGTATGTCCGAAAGGCCTGAACCCGACTAAGGCCATCGGTCACATCCGTAACATGCTGCTTTCGAGCGGCGTGTGATTCAGCTGCTGTAACCGCTGTACCCGCAGAGGGCTTAGGCGCGGGCTTCAACCCGCGCCATGGCTATAACCAGAGCAGCAGCCATAAGCTGCGGCTCTTATTTTGAAGAAATGAGACAAGCAGGGGCATCCGGGCTGGTACCCGGACTATCAGTGTGATCCTAAGTGGCTTGTTTTGGTCGCTGCATTCGGACTTCTGCAAGCTTGCTCGGTGTCGGCACCGATGGTGTTCCCCTAACCGAGGGTGACCAAGCATGCAAGAAAGCGTGATGCAGCGCATGTGGAACAGCGCCTACCTTTCAGGTGGAAACGCTGCCTATGTGGAAGAGCTCTACGAGCTCTACCTGCACGACCCTAACGCTGTGCCAGAAGAGTGGCGCACCTACTTTCAGAAGCTGCCTGCCGACGGCAGCTCTGCCACCGATGTTTCGCACTCCACAATTCGCGATCATTTCGTGCTGCTGGCAAAGAACCAGCGCCGCGCCCAACCGGTTTCCGCCGGCAGCGTGAGCAGTGAGCACGAGAAGAAGCAAGTTGAAGTGCTGCGATTGATCCAGGCCTACCGTATGCGTGGCCACCAGGCAGCCCAGCTTGACCCGCTGGGGCTGTGGCAGCGTCCTGCACCTGCAGACCTGTCGATCAATCACTACGGCTTGACCAATGCCGATCTTGATACGACCTTCCGTGCCGGCGACCTGTTCATCGGCAAAGAGGAAGCGAGCCTACGCGAAATTCACGAAGCGTTGCAGCAGACATATTGCCGCACCATCGGCGCTGAATTTACGCACATCACCGATTCCGAGCAGCGCCAGTGGTTCCAGCAGCGTCTGGAAAGCGTGCGTGGCCGTCCGGAATATTCCGCGGACATTAAGAGCCACCTGCTCGAGCGCGTGACGGCCGGTGAAGGCCTGGAAAAATACCTGGGCACCAAATACCCGGGCACCAAGCGTTTCGGTCTGGAAGGCGGCGAAAGCCTGATTCCGATGCTCGACGAACTGATCCAGCGTTCCGGTTCCTACGGCACCAAGGAAGTCGTCATCGGCATGGCCCACCGTGGCCGTCTGAACGTACTGGTCAACACCTTCGGCAAGAACCCGCGCGAGCTGTTCGACGAGTTCGAAGGCAAGAAGAAGGTCGAGCTGGGTTCCGGTGACGTTAAATACCACCAGGGCTTCTCGTCCAACGTAATGACCACCGGCGGTGAAGTTCACCTGGCCATGGCGTTCAACCCGTCCCACCTGGAAATCGTTTCCCCGGTGGTCGAGGGTTCGGTTCGCGCCCGTCAGGATCGTCGCAACGACCCTACCGGTGAGAAGGTTCTGCCGATCTCCATCCACGGTGACGCGGCATTCGCCGGTCAAGGCGTGGTGATGGAAACCTTCCAGATGTCGCAGACCCGCGGTTTCAAGACCGGCGGTACCGTGCACATCGTGATCAACAACCAGGTTGGTTTCACCATCAGCAACCCGCTGGACTCGCGTTCCACCGAGTACGCGACCGACGTTGCGAAAATGATCCAGGCGCCGATCCTCCATGTGAATGGTGATGATCCGGAAGCCGTATTGTTCGTGACCCAGCTGGCCATCGACTACCGCATGCAGTTCAAGCGTGACGTGGTGATCGACCTGGTCTGCTACCGCCGTCGCGGCCACAACGAGGCCGACGAGCCGAGCGGCACCCAGCCTCTGATGTATCAGCAGATCACCAAGCAGCGCACCACCCGTGAGCTGTACGCTGATCGTCTGACCCAGGCCGGTGTGCTGGACGCAGAGCGTGTTCAGGCGAAAGTCGACGAATACCGCAACGCGCTGGACAACGGTCTGCACGTAGTGAAATCGCTGGTCAAAGAGCCGAACAAAGAGCTGTTCGTGGACTGGCGTCCGTATCTGGGCCACGCCTGGACTGCGCGTCACGACACTCGTTTCGACCTCAAGACCCTGCAGGAACTGTCCGCCAAGCTGCTGGAAATTCCGGAAGGCTTCGTGGTTCAGCGCCAGGTCGCGAAGATCTACGAAGACCGTCAGAAGATGCAAGCCGGCGGCCTGCCGATCAACTGGGGTTACGCCGAAACCATGGCGTACGCGACCCTGGCGTTCGAAGGTCACCCGATCCGCATGACCGGTCAGGACATCGGCCGCGGTACGTTCTCGCACCGTCACGCTGTGCTGCACAACCAGAAAGATGCCGGTACCTACATTCCGCTCAAGCATCTGTATGAAGGTCAGCCACGCTTCGACCTGTACGACTCGTTCCTGTCGGAAGAAGCCGTACTGGCGTTCGAATACGGTTACTCGACCACCACGCCGAACGCGCTGGTGATCTGGGAAGCCCAGTTCGGCGACTTCGCCAACGGTGCACAGGTTGTTATCGACCAGTTCATCACCAGCGGCGAGCACAAGTGGGGCCGTCTCTGCGGTCTGACCATGCTGCTGCCACACGGCTACGAAGGCCAGGGCCCTGAGCACAGCTCGGCACGTCTTGAGCGTTACCTGCAGCTGTGCGCCGAGCACAACATTCAGGTGTGCATGCCGACCACTCCGGCCCAGATCTACCACTTGCTGCGCCGTCAGGTGATTCGCCCGCTGCGCAAGCCATTGGTCGTTCTGACTCCAAAGTCGCTGCTGCGCCACAAACTGGCCATCTCGACCCTGGAAGATCTGGCCGAAGGTTCGTTCCAGACCGTGATCCCGGAAATCGATGCCCTGGACCCGAAAAAGGTCGAGCGCGTTGTTCTGTGCAGCGGCAAGGTTTACTACGACCTGCTGGAAAAACGTCGTGCCGAAGGCCGCGAAGATATCGCCATCGTGCGTATCGAGCAGCTGTACCCGTTCCCTGAGGACGACTTGAAAGAAGTCCTGGCTCCTTACACCAACGCCAAAGCGGCCGTGTGGTGTCAGGAAGAGCCGATGAACCAGGGCGCCTGGTACTGCAGCCAGCACCACCTGCGTCGCAGCATCAGCAACCTCAACAAATCTCTCGTACTCGAGTACGCGGGCCGTGAGGCTTCTGCTGCCCCAGCATGTGGTTACGCATCGATGCACGCCGAGCAGCAGGAACAACTGCTGCAAGACGCGTTTACCGTTTAACGCCTTCGCGCACCTGAAACCGAATTTAAGGAACCACAGATAATGGCTATCGAGATCAAAGCCCCCACTTTCCCGGAATCGGTTGCCGATGGCACCGTTGCCACCTGGCACAAACAACCGGGCGACGCCGTCAAGCGTGACGAACTGATCGTCGACATCGAAACCGACAAAGTCGTACTGGAAGTGCTGGCTACCGCCGACGGCGTGCTGGGCGCAATCGTCAAGGGCGAGGGCGAAACCGTCCTGTCCGACGAAGTGCTGGGCTCCATCGTTGAAGGCGGCGCTGCTGCTGCCGCCCCGGCTGCCGCTGCTGCTCCGGCCGCTGCTGCCGCTGCTCCAGCCGCCGATGGCGAAGACGACCCGATCGCCGCTCCTGCCGCGCGCAAGCTGGCTGAAGAGAACGGCATCAACATCGCTTCCGTTGCCGGCACCGGCAAAGGCGGTCGCGTGACCAAGGAAGACGTGGTTGCAGCCGTTGCTGCCAAGAAAGCCGCTCCGGCTGCTGCGCCTGCCAAGGCTGCTGCTCCGGCCGCCGCCGCTCCTGTGTTCGCCGCTGGCGACCGCATCGAGAAGCGCGTTCCGATGACCCGCGTTCGTGCCACCGTTGCCAAGCGTCTGGTTGAAGCTCAATCGAACATGGCGATGCTGACCACTTTCAACGAAGTCGACATGACCGAAGTCATGGCCCTGCGTTCGAAGTACAAGGACCTGTTCGAGAAGTCCCACAACGGCGTACGCCTGGGCTTCATGTCGTTCTTCGTGAAGGCTGCCACCGAAGCGCTGAAACGCTTCCCGGCGGTCAACGCTTCGATCGACGGCAACGACATCGTTTACCACGGTTATGCCGACATCGGCGTCGCTGTTTCCAGCGACCGTGGCCTGGTGGTTCCGGTTCTGCGTAACGCCGAACACATGAGCCTGGCTGAAATCGAAGGCGGCATCGCCACCTTCGGCAAGAAAGCCCGTGACGGCAAACTGTCGATGGACGAAATGACCGGCGGCACCTTCACCATCACCAACGGTGGTACCTTCGGTTCGATGATGTCGACCCCGATCGTCAACCCGCCGCAGGCAGCGATTCTGGGCATGCACAACATCATCCAGCGTCCGATGGCCATCAACGGTCAGGTCGTGATCCGTCCGATGATGTACCTGGCACTGTCCTACGATCACCGTCTGATCGATGGCAAAGAAGCTGTAACCTTCCTGGTGACCATCAAGAACCTGCTGGAAGATCCGGCTCGTCTGTTGCTGGATATCTGATAGAAGCAGTCACGCGCTGCAAGCTTCAAGCTGCGGGGAAAACGCAGCCTGGCTTGCAGCGCGCGGCTTGAAGCTTTTCGCTAAAGAGGATTTTTTGAATGTCGCAGAAATTTGACGTAGTAGTGATCGGTGCGGGCCCTGGCGGCTACGTGGCTGCCATCAAGGCCGCGCAACTCGGCCTGAGCACTGCCTGCATCGAGAAGTACACCGATGCTGAAGGCAAGCAAGCCCTGGGCGGCACCTGCCTGAACGTAGGCTGCATTCCTTCCAAGGCGCTGCTGGACAGCTCCTGGAAATACAAGGAAGCGAAAGAAAGCTTCAATGTCCACGGTATCTCGACCGGCGAAGTCAAAATGGACGTCGCTGCGATGGTTGGCCGCAAGGCTGGCATCGTCAAGAACCTGACCGGCGGTGTTGCCACCCTGTTCAAGGCCAACGGCGTAACTTCGATCCAGGGCCACGGCAAACTGCTGGCTGGCAAGAAAGTCGAAGTCACCAAGCCGGACGGCTCGGTTGAAGTCATCGAAGCCGAAAACGTCATCCTGGCTCCAGGCTCGCGTCCGATCGACATTCCACCGGCTCCGGTCGATCAGAAAGTCATCGTCGATTCGACTGGCGCACTGGAATTCCAGACCGTACCCAAGCGTCTGGGCGTGATCGGTGCTGGCGTGATCGGTCTGGAACTGGGTTCGGTCTGGTCGCGTCTGGGTGCAGAAGTAACTGTCCTGGAAGCACTGGACACCTTCCTGATGGCAGCGGACACCGCTGTTTCCAAGGAAGCGCTGAAAACCCTGACCAAACAGGGTCTGGACATCAAACTGGGCGCTCGCGTAACCGGCTCGAAAGTGAACGGCGACGAAGTCGTTGTGAACTACACCGACGCCAACGGCGAACAGACCATCACTTTCGACAAGCTGATCGTAGCCGTTGGTCGCCGTCCGGTGACCACTGATCTGCTGGCTGCCGACAGCGGCGTGACCCTGGACGAGCGCGGTTTCGTGCACGTTGACGATCACTGCGCCACCACCGTACCGGGCGTTTACGCCATCGGTGACGTGGTTCGCGGCATGATGCTGGCTCACAAGGCCTCGGAAGAGGGCATCATGGTTGTAGAGCGCATCAAAGGCCACAAGGCCCAGATGAACTATGACCTGATCCCTTCGGTTATTTATACTCACCCGGAAATCGCATGGGTCGGTAAAACCGAGCAGGCCTTGAAAGCTGAAGGCGTTGAAGTTAACGTCGGCACCTTCCCGTTCGCAGCATCCGGCCGTGCCATGGCCGCCAACGATACCGGTGGTTTCGTCAAGGTCATCGCCGATGCCAAGACTGACCGCGTATTGGGCGTGCACGTGATTGGCCCGAGCGCTGCAGAACTGGTTCAGCAGGGCGCGATCGGTATGGAATTCGGCACCAGCGCTGAAGACCTGGGCATGATGGTTTTCTCCCATCCGACCCTGTCTGAAGCCTTGCACGAAGCAGCTTTGGCAGTGAATGGCGGCGCCATCCACATTGCCAACCGCAAGAAGCGTTAAGACACAATAAGAAACCACGGCGGTACGGCCCGTCGTGAGCCTTGCGTGCAAGACTCACCGCGGAATGTCCGCTGGACGCAGCCTTGCGTAGCTGCACCGGGTATCCGGAAAGGCTACGCAAGCAGCAGTCACAGGTGGCGCGGCACTCATAAAGAGCGCAGCGCCGAATGCGCAGTACCTAACGAAGACGGTAAAAAGCATGAATCTTCACGAGTATCAGGGTAAGCAGCTGTTCGCTGAATACGGCCTGCCAGTTTCCACTGGTTTCGCAGTAGACACCCCGGAAGCAGCAGCAGAAGCTTGCGACAAAATCGGCGGCAACGAGTGGGTTGTCAAAGCCCAGGTTCACGCCGGTGGTCGCGGTAAAGCGGGCGGCGTCAAGCTGGTTCGCAGCAAAGAAGACGCCAAAGCCTTCGCACAGCAGTGGCTGGGCAAGCGTCTGGTGACTTACCAGACTGACGCCAACGGCCAGCCAGTCACCAAGATCCTGGTTGAATCGTGCACTGATATCGCTAAAGAGCTGTACCTGGGCGCTGTCGTTGACCGTTCGAGCCGTCGCATCGTGTTCATGGCCTCCACCGAAGGTGGCGTGGACATCGAGAAAATCGCTCACGACACTCCAGAAAAAATTCTGAAAGCCACTATCGATCCACTGGTTGGCGCTCAGCCATTCCAGGGTCGCGAGCTGGCATTCCAGCTGGGTCTGGAAGGCAAGCAGGTTGCTCAGTTCGCCAAGATCTTCGTAGGTCTGGCCAAGCTGTTCAAGGATCACGACCTGGCTCTGCTGGAAGTGAACCCGCTGGTGATCAAGGCTGACGGCGATCTGCACTGCCTGGACGCCAAGATCAACATCGACGCCAACGCAATGTACCGTCAGCCTAAGCTGAAGACTTTCCACGATCCGTCGCAGGACGATCCGCGCGAAGCGCACGCTGCCAAGTTCGAACTGAACTACGTAGCGCTGGAAGGCAACATCGGCTGCATGGTGAACGGTGCCGGCCTGGCCATGGGTACCATGGACATCGTCAACCTGCACGGCGGCAAGCCAGCCAACTTCCTCGACGTAGGCGGTGGTGCTACCAAAGAACGCGTAACCGAAGCTTTCAAAATCATTCTGTCCGACAGCAATGTCGCTGCAGTACTGGTTAACATCTTCGGCGGCATCGTTCGTTGCGACATGATTGCCGAAGGCATCATCGGTGCAGTGAAAGAAGTCGGCGTGAAAATCCCGGTTGTTGTTCGTCTTGAAGGCAACAACGCTGAACTGGGCGCTAAAGTACTGGCAGAAAGCGGTTTGAACATCATCGCTGCTACCAGCCTGACCGACGCTGCTCAACAAGTCGTTAAAGCTGCGGAGGGCAAGTAATGAGCGTCCTGATCAATAAAGACACCAAAGTAATCTGCCAGGGCTTCACCGGTGCGCAGGGTACTTTCCACTCCGAGCAAGCCATTGCCTACGGCACCAAAATGGTTGGCGGCGTGACTCCAGGCAAAGGTGGCACCACTCACCTGAACCTGCCTGTGTTCAACACCGTGAAAGAAGCTGTAGAAGCCACTGGCGCCACCGCCAGCGTCATCTACGTTCCGGCTCCTTTCTGCAAGGACTCGATCCTGGAAGCTGCTTTCGGCGGCATCAAGCTGATCGTCTGCATCACCGAAGGCATTCCTACCCTGGACATGCTGGACGCCAAAGTTAAGTGCGACGAACTGGGTGTTACCCTGATCGGCCCTAACTGCCCAGGCGTGATCACCCCAGGCGAATGCAAGATCGGCATCATGCCAGGTCACATTCACTTGCCAGGCAAGGTCGGTATCGTTTCCCGTTCCGGCACCCTGACCTACGAAGCTGTGAAGCAGACTACTGACGCCGGTTTCGGTCAGTCGACTTGCGTCGGCATCGGCGGTGACCCGATCCCGGGTTCGAACTTCATCGACATCCTGAAGCTGTTCCAGGAAGACCCGAAGACCGAAGCGATCGTAATGATCGGCGAGATCGGCGGTTCGGCTGAAGAAGAAGCGGCTGCCTACATCAAGGCACACGTGACCAAGCCGGTTGTTTCCTACATCGCTGGTGTGACTGCTCCTCCGGGCAAGCGCATGGGCCATGCTGGCGCAATCATCTCCGGCGGCAAAGGCACTGCAGACGAGAAGTTCGCTGCTCTGCAAGACGCAGGCGTGAAAACCGTGCGTTCGCTGGCAGACATCGGCAAGGCCCTGGCCGAGCTGACTGGCTGGGAAGTGAAGAAGTAAGCTTCGGCTGACTTCTCTGCTCCAGCAACAAAGGCCACCTTCGGGTGGCCTTTGTCGTTTCTGGCGTTCGGGTGGACGATGGCAATTTATAAGCACTCACCCAATAACATGCAAAAACGCGACACAGAAACGTCGCGTATCGGATAGTTCGCCCTCTAACAGTGCGTTTGTCAGGCAAATTCGTTAGGCTAGCAGCCATTTTTGCGTCTGCCGCCCACAAGGCATGCAACGCGCTAAACGGGTCAGTCTTATACGGATTGACAGCATTTCCCTAACCCCACAGGGAAATCCCCCTCTAAATTCCGATTCAGTAGTGTGGTATTTCCTTAATGAAAGTTTTGAAAGGTCAGGACATCCTGGCACTTGGCTTTATGACATTCGCCCTGTTCGTCGGGGCCGGCAACATCATCTTCCCGCCTATCGTCGGTTTGCAGTCCGGGCCAAACGTCTGGATGGCGGCGCTGGGCTTCCTGATCACGGCGGTCGGTTTGCCGGTGGTCACCGTGGTCGCACTGGCCAAGGTCGGTGGCGCCATGGACGCCCTGAGCAGCCCGATCGGCAAGATCGCTGGCGGCGTACTGGCAGCGGCTTGCTACCTGGCAGTCGGCCCGCTGTTCGCCACCCCGCGTACCGCGACCGTTTCCTTTGAAGTGGGTCTGGCGCCGTTGACCGGCGAGAGCCCGCTGGCACTGTTCCTCTACAGTTCGGTGTACTTCCTGCTGGTGTTCTTCATCTCGCTCTACCCTGGGCGTCTGCTGGACACCGTCGGTCGTTTCCTCGCGCCGCTGAAGATCATCGCCCTGGCCGTGCTCGGCATCGCCGCGTTCGCACTGCCGGCCGGTGACATCGGCGTGGCCACTCCGGAATACGTTGCGGCACCGTTCTCCCAAGGCTTCATCAATGGTTACCTGACCATGGATACCCTGGGCGCACTGGTGTTCGGCATCGTCATCGTCAACGCGATCCGCTCCCGTGGCGTAGAGTCGCCAGCACTGATCACCCGTTACGCGATCATCGCCGGGCTGATTGCCGGCGTCGGTCTGGCGCTGGTGTATGTCAGCCTGTTTCGTCTGGGTTCCGGCAGCCATGAAGTGGCGGCGGGCGCGACCAACGGCGCGGCGGTGCTGCACGCTTACGTGCAACACACCTTCGGTTCGCTGGGCAGTGGCTTCCTCGCTGTGCTGATTTCCCTGGCTTGCCTGGTGACCGCTGTCGGCCTGACCTGCGCCTGTGCCGAATACTTCAGCCGCGTACTGCCGCTGTCGTACAAGACCCTGGTGATCATCCTCGCGGCGTTCTCGCTGCTGGTGTCCAACCTGGGCCTGACCAAGCTGATCGCGTTCTCGATCCCGGTGCTGACCGCGATCTACCCGCCGTGCATCGTGCTGGTGGCCCTGAGCTTCTGCGCTGCGTTCTGGCATGAGCAGAGCCGTATCATGGGCCCGGTGATGCTGGTGTCGTTCGTGTTTGGCACCATCGATGCGTTGAAAGGCGCCGGTCTGGCGGACTGGATGCCATCGCAACTGGCCCACCTGCCGCTGAGCGAGCAAGGTCTGGCGTGGCTGGTGCCGTGCGTGATGACCCTGGTGGTTGCTGTGGTTTGCGACCGCCTGCTGGGCAAACGCGCCGAAGCACTCGCCTAAGATTGCCGGGCCGCCACAAGCGGCTCCCGAGCGATTAAACAGAAATGCCCCGTATCAATCGATACGGGGCATTTTTTATGGGCTTCAGGCAGTGTCTTTTTCCCTCGACTAACGTCGAAGGGGAGCCGAAATCTTCATCACAGGGAATTGCATGTCGTTCATCCAAGCCAACCTGATCCATCTGCTGGCCGCGCTCTGGTTTGTCATCTGCTGGGGCGGTTACACCCGCTATGCCACCTGGAAGGCCCGTGACACCGCGTGCCTAGCCAGCGTGCTGCACCTGTACCGCGAAGACTGGATGCGCCGCATGCTGCTGCGCGACAACCGCATCGCCGACGCCAGCGTGATCGGCAACCTCGAGCGCAACGCCTCGTTCTTTGCCTCCAGCACGCTGATTATCCTGGCGGGCATCCTGACCGTGCTTGGCGCGTCCGAGCGCGCGGTGTCGCTGCTGGCGGACATTCCGATGGTGCAACAGGCCTCCCAAGGCATGTCGGAGATCAAGTTGCTGTGCCTGGCGCTGGTGTTCGTCTACGCCTTCTTCACCTTCAGCTGGTGCATGCGCCAATACAACTTCGCCGCCATTCTGGTCGGCTCGGCCCCGATGATCGGTGAGCGGCAAGTCTCGGAGCAGGAGCGCAAGGCGTTCGCCTCGCGGGCGGCTCGAGTGATTTCGATGGCGGCCAACCAGTTCAACTTCGGTCTGCGTTCCTATTACTTCGGCATGAGCATGCTGGCGTGGTTCGTCAGCCCGTGGCTGTTCATGTTGATGAGCGCAGGCGTGGTGCTGGTGTTGTATCGCCGGGAGTTTCATTCCGACGTGCTCGATGTAATGGTCTATACCCCTACAGAGGCGCCATTGCCCGAAGCGAACAAAGAGGCTGCTTGATGAGTATTCCGTTCTGGTGTGTGTTTATCAGTGCATTGTTGATCTACGTGGCGCGGATGCCGGTCGGCAAGGCCATGAAAGAGCAGGGTGGTTACAACAACCATCTGCCGCGTCAGCAACAGGCGCAACTCACCGGTTACGGGGCCCGGGCGCTGGCGGCACATCAGAACAGCATCGAAGCCTTCATCCTGTTTGCCGTTGGCGTGCTGATGGCGCATACCACGCAGACGGCGGGATGGCTGATCGATACATCGGCGATCATCTTCGTGATCTCACGGATTTTCTATTTGTGGTTCTACCTGGCGGATATTCCCACGCTGCGCAGTCTGGTCTGGCTGGTCGGCTTAGTGTGTTCATTGTTGCTGATGATTAGTCCGACTTTTAGAACTGTCTTGCTCTAAGGCAGCATTGGCAAAAAATGACAGGCAAAAGAAAACCCGCACTTGGCGGGTGTTCTTTTTTGCCATCGAGAAGCGGCTTATTGCTTCTTGGCAGCTTCTTCTTGCGCTGCAGCGTTCGATTCGGCCTGAGCTTTGGCAGCTTCGGCGTTTTCTTTCGCTGCGTCGTTCACTTTTTCCTGAGCTTTGTTCATGTCTTGCTGAGCTTGTTCAGCATGTTGGTTGGCATCTTGAGCTTTGTCCTCGGATTTTTTATCGCAGGCAGCGAGACCGAGGGAAGCGGTCAACATCAAGGCAATAGCTAAAGTCTTACGCATGGGGTGTTTCTCCTTATGGAAAATAACTACTGGCCTTAAGAGCTCAGGCCCAAGGCTTAAGTTCCTCATTTCTTTCAGATATATAAGTTTGTTTTGCAATGGAACTTTTGCTGTTCTTTCCACTACTGGGAATGGCGACTAACAAGAGTAATTATCAAATGGCCGAAAACCCCGTTTTTGAGCGTGCGACACGGTTTCTCTCGGCCTTGCGCCATTGTCAGGTGCTGGGATTGAAGGTGCACAGCGCAAGTAGCGAAGGCCTGACGGTGGTGCTGCCTTACAGTGAGCAAATCGTTGGCAACCCGCTGACTGGCGTCATCCACGGCGGAGCGATCACGTCATTGATGGACACCGCTTGCGGCATGTCGACCCTGTGCGTGCTGCCGGAATTCGAAGTCTGCCCGACCCTCGATCTGCGCATCGACTACATGCACGCCGCCGAGCCGCATAAAGACGTGTATGGCTTCGCCCAATGTTATCGAGTCACCACCGATGTGATCTTCGCTCGCGGCTTCGCCTATCAGGATGATCCCGAGCAACCGATTGCCCACGTCGTCGGCACCTTCATGCGCATGGGCAAGGGCCTCAAAGGCACCAAAGGCTTCGGTGGCGCGATCAAGGGAGAAAACCCATGAGCGATGATTTCAAGCAGCAATTGCAAGAAGCGCACGAGAAGGGTGACTACGCGCCGCTGCTGAAACTGATCCCCTACGCCGGACTTATCGGCGTCGAGTGCTCGCGAGTCGGTGATGATTTACTGTTCAAGTTGCCGGCCAACAAGGACAACATTGGTAACCCTTTATTGCCGGCGATCCACGGCGGGGTGATTGCCGGGTTCATGGAGCTGTCTGCGGCCCTGCACCTGCTGATTTTCACCGGCGCGCCGGGTGTGCCGAAGATTATCGATTTCTCCCTCGATTACCTGCGGGCCGGGCAGTTTCGCGACACCTGGGCCCGGTGTCAGGTCTGCCGTCAGGGCCGGCGGGTGGCCAACGTCGCGGTCACGGCGTGGCAAAGCACCGAAAGCGAACCGATTGCCACTGCCCGCGCGCACTTCAAAATCGATGAGCCCTTGAAATCCTGAAGCACGCCCCCAACTCACAGAACAACCCGCCGCCGACCAGCAAGGTCGCGGCCAATGCCATCTGATTGGAGTTTGATGACCATGAGTGTGGAAACTCAAAAGGAAACCCTGGGCTTCCAGACCGAGGTGAAGCAACTGCTGCACCTCATGATCCATTCGCTGTATTCCAACAAGGAAATCTTCCTTCGCGAATTGATCTCGAACGCCTCTGACGCCGTCGACAAATTGCGCTTCGAAGCCCTGGCCAAGCCTGAGTTGCTTGAAGGTGGCGATGAACTGAAAATCCGTGTGAGCTTCGACAAGGACGCCAAGACCGTCACCCTCGAAGACAACGGCATCGGCATGAACCGTGACGATGTGATCACCCACCTGGGTACCATCGCCAAATCCGGCACCGCCGATTTCATGAAAAACCTGTCCGGCGATCAGAAGAAGGATTCGCACCTGATCGGTCAGTTCGGTGTGGGCTTCTACTCGGCCTTCATCGTCGCTGACAAAGTTGACGTGTACAGCCGTCGCGCCGGCACCGCCGCCAGCGAAGGCGTGCACTGGTCGTCGAAAGGCGAGGGCGAATTCGAAGTCGCCACCATCGACAAGCCGGAGCGCGGCACCCGCATCGTTCTGCACCTGAAATCCGGTGAAGACGAGTTCGCCGATGGCTGGCGTCTGCGCAACATCATCAAGAAGTACTCCGACCACATCGCGCTGCCGATCGAGCTGCCGAAAGAAGTGGCCGCTACCGAAGGCGAAGAGAAGCCTGGAGTTGAATGGGAAACCGTCAACCGCGCCAGCGCTCTGTGGACCCGTCCTCGCACCGAAGTGAAGGACGAGGAATACCAGGAGTTCTACAAACACATCGCCCACGACTTCGAAAATCCGCTGTCGTGGAGCCACAACAAGGTCGAAGGCAAGCTCGAGTACAGCTCGCTGCTGTATGTGCCGGCCCGCGCACCGTTCGATCTGTACCAGCGTGAAGCGCCGAAAGGCCTGAAGCTGTACGTGCAGCGCGTGTTCGTGATGGATCAGGCCGAGTCGTTCCTGCCGCTGTACCTGCGCTTCATCAAAGGCGTGGTCGATTCCAACGACCTGTCGCTGAACGTGTCGCGGGAAATCCTGCAGAAAGACCCGATCATCGACTCGATGAAATCGGCGCTGACCAAGCGTGTTCTGGACATGCTGGAAAAACTGGCGAAGAACGAGCCTGAGCAATACAAGGGCTTCTGGAAAAACTTCGGTCAGGTCATGAAAGAAGGCCCGGCAGAAGATTTCGCCAACAAGGAAAAAATTGCCGGTCTGCTGCGTTTCGCATCGACCAACGGCACCGATGGCGAGCAGATCGTCGGTCTGGCCGAGTACCTGGCGCGCGCCAAGGAAGGTCAGGACAAGATCTACTACCTCACCGGCGAAACCTACGCGCAGGTCAAGAACAGCCCGCACCTGGAAGTCTTCCGCAAGAAAGGCATCGAAGTGCTGCTGCTGACCGACCGTATCGACGAGTGGCTGATGAGCTACCTCAGCGAATTCGACGGCAAGACGTTTGTCGACGTCGCGCGCGGTGACCTGGACCTGGGCAACCTGGACTCGGAAGAGGACAAGAAGGCCGCAGAAGAAGTCGCCAAGTCGAAAGAAGGTCTGGTCGAGCGTCTGAAAACCGCACTGGGCGATTCCGTTGCCGAAGTCCGGGTTTCCCATCGCCTGACCGATTCGCCAGCCATTCTGGCCATCGGCGAGCAGGACCTGGGTCTGCAAATGCGTCAGATCCTCGAAGCCAGCGGGCAAAAGGTGCCGGATTCGAAGCCGATCTTCGAATTCAACCCGAGCCACCCGCTGATCGAGAAGCTCGACAACGAGGCCAGCGAAGATCGCTTCAGCGACCTGTCGCACATCCTCTTCGACCAGGCCGCGCTGGCGGCTGGCGACAGCTTGAAAGACCCGGCCGCTTACGTGAGCCGCCTGAACAAGCTGCTGGTCGAGCTGTCCGCTTGATCAAACTGTAGAAAAACCCGCTTCGGCGGGTTTTTTCATTCTGGTGTTCAACCAATCAGGAGTCAGAAATGAGCCAAGTCACTGTACGTTCCGTGGTCTATCAGATCGACGGCCAGCCTTATGAAGGTCGCCTGGCGTTCGACGCCGAGCACAAAGGCGCGCGTCCGGGTCTGTTGATGGCGCCGAACTGGATGGGTGTCAGCGCTGGCGCTGAAGAGATCGCCAAATCGGTGGCGGCCAAGGGTTATGTGGTGCTGATCGCTGACGTGTACGGCCAGGCGGTGCGTCCGCAGAATGCCGATCAGGCCGGTGCGGCGATGATGCCGCTGAAGGACGACCGCGCGCTGCTGCGCAAGCGTATGCAGGCCGCGTTCGAACAATTGCAGAAGCAGGGCGAGGCGGCGGTCGATACCTCGAAACTGGCGGTGTTCGGCTTCTGCTTCGGCGGTTGCTGTGCGCTGGATCTGGCCCGCACCGGTGCGCCGGTGAAAGCGGCGGTGTCGTTCCACGGCACGCTGGATTCGCCGAACCCGGCGGACGCGAAGAACATCAAGGGCTCGGTGCTGGTGCTGCACGGTGCTTCCGATCCGCTGGTGCCGAAAGAGCAGTTGCCGGCATTCGAAGACGAGATGAACGCTGCTGGTGTGGACTGGCAGTTGCTGAGCTACGGCGGCGCGGTGCACTCGTTCACCGATCCGCACGCCAATGTGCCGGGCAAGATGATGTACGACGCGAAGACCGCAGCGCGTGCGTTCAAGTCGATGCATGACTTGCTGGAAGAAGTGTTCAAGGGCTGAAGCCTAAGAGCAAAAGCCCCTCACCCTAACCCTCTCCCAGAGGGAGAGGGGACTGACCGTAAGTTTCTCGAGAGTTGCATCGACCTGAAAGTGAATCACCGAATCCATAATCGACTCGGTGTTTCAGGTCGATGTATGACATAAGACACCTCGGTCGGCTCCCTCTCCTCCTGGGAGAGGGCTGGGGTGAGGGCAGGCGGTTTAACGCGGTAATTCAATCCGCTCGACTTCCCCCGGCACGGTCGGCCAATCCCCGGCCGCCCACTTGCGCCGCGCTTCATCGATCGCCGCCGGATCGCTCGCGACAAAATTCCAGTTGATCCTCCGTGGCCCGTCCAGTGGCGCACCGCCGAACAACACCGCGTGGCTGTCGCTCTCGGCAAACAGGCTCATCTCTTCCCCGGTCGGCAACACCACCAGTGCATGGGGTTCGACCGCTTCGCCATTCAGCTGCACATCACCACTCAACACGTACAGCGCCCGCTCTTCATGCTCGGTCGGGATCAGCAGTGTGGTCGCGGTTTGCATCTTCAATTCGGCATACAGCGTAGGAGAAAGCACCGGCACCGGCGATTCCAGGCAAAAGCCTGACCCGGCGATCATGCGGATCTGCACGCCGAGGTTATCGCTGACCGGCAAGGTCGAGGCCGGGTGGTGGCTGTAATGCCCCGGGCCTTGTTCGTGATCCTTGGGCGAGGCGAGCCAGATTTGCAGGCCGTGCATCTTGAAGCTTTGCTCCCACAGCGGTTCGGGCGTGCGCTCGACGTGAGCGATCGCCGTGCCGGCGGTCATCCAGCTGACATCGCCGGCGCTGACCACCTGATCCGAACCCAGGCTGTCCTTGTGCTGGATCTGCCCGTCGAACAAATACGTAAGGGTCGACAGACCGATGTGCGGATGCTGTCGGATGTTCATGCCTTTGCCCGCCGGATAAACCGTTTCGAGCATGTGGTCGAAAAACACGAAAGGCCCGACGCTGCGGCATTTGGCTGACGGCAGCGGGCGCAAGATCGGCTGGCCCTCGACGTCTTCGGCGCGCGGGCGGATGATCAGGGGTTGGGTGTCCATGGTCCATTCCAGGCTGGGCGGGTGATGCGTGGAGCATAACCCGCCGGTGTCGTCGTGGTGATTACTGACTGTCGAAGCCGACTGGCGCGTGGGTTTCGATGGTGACTTCGCTGGTGGTCATCAGCTTGTGGATCGGGCAGCGATCGGCGACGCGCAGCAGTTCTTCGCGCTGGGCATCGGTGAGCACGCCTTTGAGGGTGAGGGTCACGTGCAGCGCGTACTTGCCTTTCTGTTCCTGGCTGTTGTCGCGTTTGACCTCAACGCCGACGCCGGTCAGCGGGATGTCCTTTTTCTTCGCGTACAGCTTCAGGGTCAGAGCCTTGCAGGCGCCGAGGGCGGCGTCGAAGTAATCGTGCGGCTCCGGAGCCGAGCCTTCGCCGCCGGCGGTCGTCGGGACGTCTGTAAACAGCTCATGCTCATCGATCTGTACGGTGTGGCGAAAACCTTCGGCGGACACGGTATTGACGGTAACGGTCATGTGAACCTCGCAAGCTGTAGGAAAAGGGATTCGATCAAAAAAGACCTTGCAGGTATAGAGCATTTCCCACACAGGCACGTTCCACTTTCTTGCCGGGTGAACCCTCATTGCCCGGCGAGGGTCTAGGCTATGCCTGTCTGCCGGAGAATGCTTGTGTCCGTGTTTCGTTTGAGCCTTGCCTGCCTGATGGCTTTCACCGGCGCCGCCAGTGCCCGGGAATACACCTACAGTGACGCGCACCTGCATTACGTGGATTTTTTCCAGGAAACCGCCGGCATGCCGAAATTGCTGACGGCCATGAAGGAAAACTCCATCGAGCACGTGATGATTTCCGGCATTCCCGTGGCGAAGAAATGGCACGAAGACGAGCCGAAGCGCCCGCGTTATTACGCTGGCGATGATGCCGATGCCTATTGGTACAGCGCGACTGACGTGATCGTCGCCGACGCGGTGCAGAAGCTGACACCTGAGCAACGCCAGTACTTTCACCCGTTTCTTTCAGGCTTCAACCCCAACGACAAGAACTCCGCCACGCACATCCAGCGCATGCTCGATCTGTATCCCGGCTTGTGGCAGGGCATCGGCGAGGTCTTCACCCGTCACGACGACCTCACCGCACTGACCTCCGGCGATACGCCGCGTGCCAATAACGAAGCCATGACCCGCATCTATCACCTGGCCGCCGAGCACGATCTGCCGGTGATGCTGCATTCCAACATCACCTCCAAGCGTGAGAAGAATCCGCTGTACCTGAAGGAAATCGAAGAGCCGCTGCGTAATCATCCGCACACCCGGTTTATCTGGGCGCATGCCGGCACCAGTGCTGAAATCCATCGTCATCAGACGCAGCTGGATTTTCTGCTGCCGACCCTTACCCGAATGCTGGAGGCGTATCCGAACCTGTTCATCGATCTGTCGTGGAGCCTGCTGACGCCTTATCTGCTGGACGAAAAGAGCCAGCCGCGAGCCGAGTGGGTGCAATTGGTGGAGCGCTATCCGGATCGCTTCATGATCGGTTCGGACGTGGTCGGGCGATTCAACAAACTCGGCAAGGAAATCCATGGTTTCAAGCCGTTTCTCGACGCCTTGCCTGAGGCGGTCGCGAAAAAAGTCGCACGGGACAACTTCCTGGGGATATTGCCGCGAACAGCGCTCAAGTCCGGCAAAACCGCGCTGAATCGTTAATGCTCCAGGTTCGAAGTATTAAGGCCTTTTGATATCACGTTTTGGTCTTACGCAATTTTCCAAAGGGCCGATACCTTCTAGAGCAACCAGCTGCAGGGTTGATGCAGCGCTTTTGGAAGGAACCAGAGCAATGAGTATCCGTAGTCTCAATATTGCGCCCCGAGCCGGGCTGGGTTTTGGCGTACTGGCGCTGATGGTGTTTGCCCTTGGCGCGTTTGCCCTGCTGCAGATGTCGAACATGCGCGCGCAATCCGACGAGGTCGACAATAACTGGCTGCCCAGCGTGATGGCGGTGGGCGAGATGAGCCAGGACATGTTGCGCCTGCGTGCGCTGACCATGCGCCTGTTGCTTAATCGCGATCCGCAGGCGCTGGATCAGAATGTGGCCAAGCTCAATGATCTGCGCGGTGTGCTGAGCGAAGCCCAACAACGTTACGACATCCTGATCGTATTGCCCGAAGAGCGCGCGCTGTTCGACCGCTTCAAGGTTGCCGAACACAAGTACCTGGAGTTTCAGGCGCAGGTGATGACGTTATCTGCTCAGGGACGAGTGGAGGAGGCGGCCGCCATTCTCAACGGGCAGATGAGTCCGCTGGCGGATGAGATTGCAGTGACCCTGCGTGAATTGGTCGAACTGAACAAGCACAACGCCAACCTCGCCACAGAGGCCGCACGGCTGGTGTTCACCAGCTCGCGGGTGTGGGTCGGGGTGATGATCGGCATCACTGCGCTGATTACCATCGCGCTGGCGTTATTGCTGACCCGCAGCATCGTGCTGCCGCTGTCGCAATCGCTCAATGTGGCGGAAGTGGTGGCCGGCGGCGATCTGACCGGGGATATCAGCATTTCCGGCAAGGACGAGCCGGCGCGGCTGCTGCACGCGCTCAAGAGCATGCAGCACAACCTGCGTGACACCATCCGCCGGATCTCGGAGTCCTCCAGTCAACTGGCTTCGGCCTCGGAGGAGTTGAGCTGCGTCACCGAAGACGCCACGCGAGGGCTGCACCAGCAGAGTCTGGAAATTGAACAGGCGGCCACGGCGGTCAATCAGATGACCGCCGCGGTGGAGGAGGTGGCGAGCAATGCCGTCGCGACTTCCGAGGCTTCCCGTGAGTCTGATCGCATTGCCCAGCATGGTCGCGAGCAGGTCCAGCAGACGGTATCGTCCATCGAGTTGCTGGCGGACGATGTCACGGCGAATGCCACGCAGGTGGAAGATCTGGCGCAGAAGGTCTACAGCATCAGCAAGGTGCTGGATGTGATCCGCTCGATTGCCGAACAGACTAATCTGCTGGCGTTGAACGCGGCGATCGAGGCTGCGCGGGCGGGGGATGCCGGGCGGGGTTTTGCGGTGGTGGCGGACGAGGTGCGGGCGCTGGCCCATCGCACTCAGCAATCGACGCAGGAGATCGAACAGATGATCGGCGGCATCCAGCAGGGCACCGATTCGGCGGTCAGCTCGATGCAACAGAGCAACGTTCGGGCGCGCTCGACCCTGGAGTTGGCGAAGGCGGCTGGCGTGGCGCTGGAGGAAATTGCTTCGGCGTTCACCTTGATCAACGAGCGCAACCTGGTGATCGCCAGTGCGTCGGAAGAGCAGGCGGCCGTGGCGCGGGAAGTCGATCGCAACCTGATGAACATTCGTGACCTGGCGATGCAGACCTCGGCCGGGGCCAATCAGACCAGCGCCGCGAGTCAGGAGTTGTCGCGGCTGGCGGTGGACCTGAACAGCATGGTCGCCAAGTTCTCGGTTTGATCAGCGTTCGACAGGCGAAAAAAAAGCCCCGCGTTTGCGGGGCTTTTCGTTGAATCAGCTGCCTTTGACCGTCTTGCCGTTGACCGTGCCGTCGAGGAGCATGATGTTGTACTCCTTGCCGTCGGTTTCGACCTGTTGCAGGCGAACCAGCAGGTAATCCCAGTCCTTGGCGAACCACAGGACAGTGATGCGCTTGCTTTGTGTCGGATCGCGGACGCGCTCGACCTTGATCGCATCGATCTGGCCAGCCTTGGTTTCGACTTTCTCCGAACCCAGCACGCGGAAGTCGTAGGTATCGACTTCACCATCATCGACCACCTGATAGCTCATGCTTTTCTTGCCGGCGGCCACGTCATGCTGCAGCGCCAGTTGATAGGTGGATTTGTCGACCATGCCGCGGTTGAGCGGGATTTTCACCGCGTCGCCGCGGTCGGTGCCGGTCACCAGCTTGTTGGCCCAGTCGAAGTCCAGGTCAGCCTTTTTCGCCTTGCCCAGACCACCGCGTTCGAAGTGGTAGGACTGTGGCAGCAGGGTGTCCTTGTCCAGGGTGAGGGTGCTTTCCTCGGACAGGCTGGCAATCATCATCGAGGCCTTGAAGCTGAGCTTCCAGACGCCGTTGGCCTCCTTGGTCAGACTGCGTTCTGCAGTGCCGCTCATGGGCAACTGCTTCCAGTCTGCGGTGTAGCTGGCGGAGAACGGTTGAAGGTCTGCCGCCTGGGCAAAAGGCAGGGCGAGCAGAGCGCAAGCGAAGAGCAGGGCGCGACGCATAAAATCTCCTAGTTTCGAATCAAGTGACCGCTGGCCCCGAGTAGCTGGCCATCCAGTAAAGCACCTTGCTCGCCGAGGCTCAGCCGTCCTTCGGCGAACCAGCGTACGGCCATCGGGTAGATCAGGTGTTCCTGAACGTGAACCCGTTGCGCCAGACTTTGCGGCGAATCGTGCAACTCTACCGGTATTACTGCCTGTACGACCAGTGGTCCGCCATCGAGTTCCTCGGTGACGAAGTGCACGGAGCAGCCGTGTTCGGCGTCGCCGGCTTCCAGCGCGCGCTGATGCGTGTGTAACCCTTTGTATTTGGGTAGCAGCGACGGGTGGATGTTGAGCAGGCGACCCTGGTAGTGACGGACGAAGTCAGCGCTGAGAATGCGCATGAAGCCGGCCAGTACCACGAGTTTGGGGTTGAATTCGTCGATCAGTTCGATCAGCGCGGTATCGAAGGCCTCGCGGCCCTCGAATCCCTTGTGATCCAGCGAGCGGGTGGCGATACCCGCGTCACTGGCGCGTTGCAGGCCGTAGGCGTCGGCGCGGTTGGAAATCACCGCAGCGATGCGGACCGGGCTGTCGCCGGTCCGCGTGCTGTCGATCAGGGCCTGCAAGTTACTGCCGGTGCCGGACAACAGCACCACGACATCACAGGTCTGGGACATCAGTGAGCCTTGAGGTTCTTCAGTTCGACCTGAGCCGCGCCTTCGGCAGCGACAGCGATCTGACCGATGACCCAAGGCTGCTCGCCGGCGTCACGCAGGGTGTTCAGGGCCACTTCAACGTGTTCCTGAGCCACGCAGATCACCATGCCCACGCCGCAGTTCAGCACGCGGTGCATTTCGGTTTCGTCGACGTTGCCTTTCTCTTGCAGCCAGTCGAAGACGGCCGGGCGGTTCCAGCTGGCCACGTCAACCACGGCTTGAGCGCCTTTTGGCAGAACGCGCGGGATGTTGTCCAGCAGGCCGCCACCGGTGATGTGGGCCATGGCCTTGACGGCGCCGGTGTCCTTGATCAGCTTGAGCAGCGGCTTCACGTAGATGCGGGTCGGGGCCATCAGCAGTTCGGTCAGTGGCTTGCCGTCGAGCTGAACGGTTTCGATGTCGGCACCGGACACTTCGATGATCTTGCGGATCAGCGAGTAGCCGTTGGAGTGCGGACCGGACGATGGCAGGGCGATCAGGGCGTCACCGGTGGCGACTTTCGAGCCGTCGATGATTTCGGCTTTTTCCACGACACCGACGCAGAAACCGGCCAGGTCGTAGTCTTCGCCTTCGTACATGCCAGGCATTTCAGCGGTTTCGCCGCCGACCAGCGAGCAGCCAGCCAGTTCGCAGCCTGCACCGATACCGGTGACCACAGTGGCGGCCACGTCGACGTTCAGCTTGCCGGTGGCGTAGTAGTCGAGGAAGAACAGCGGCTCGGCGCCGCACACCACCAGATCGTTGACGCACATGGCGACCAGGTCCTGGCCGATGCTGTCGTGCTTGTTCAGGTTAAGCGCCAGGCGCAGCTTGGTGCCCACGCCGTCAGTACCGGAAACCAGCACCGGCTGTTTGTAACCGGCCGGGATCTCGCAGAGGGCGCCGAAACCGCCCAGGCCGCCCATGACTTCCGGGCGCGCAGTGCGCTTGGCGACGCTCTTGATGCGTTCGACCAATGCTTCACCGGCGTCGATGTCTACACCGGCGTCCTTGTAGCTCAGGGAGGGTTGCTTGCTCATGATCCAGGCCTTTAGGGGAGGGGATTCAGGGGTAACGACCGAGTTCAGCGGGAACGCCGAATCCGACAGGGGCGATTGCCTCACGCGAAGTTCGGGGTGCCCGGCTGTTGCCGGTCTGCGAAGGCGCGCGATTTTATCAGGCTTGAGGGGCAGCGGCCATCCTCACGCCGACGGGCAGGGGCATATCGGTGGAAAAATTTTGCAATTGACGCTGTGGGCGACATCACGGGTGCCTGTATAAGGAACCGTCTATCGTTAGGACTGTGCAAAAACTTACCGACCGCGTGTGAATGTTTTGCGACGGCCTGTGGTCACAGGCTTGCCACAACGGTGCACGCGGCCTGTTCCAGCCGCTCTTGTCGACGGGAATTCTCCATGCGTTTTTGTAAATGGCTGTTAGTAGGTGGCTTGTCTCTGATCAGCCTGGCGAGCCAGGCCGAAAATCTCAAAGGTCTTTATCAGGTGCGCGAACCGGTCACGGGTCAGTCGCCGGAGGAGCGTGATCGCGCGACCCAGGCTGCGCTGGATACGCTGGTGCTGCGGCTGACCGGCGACCCGAAAGCCCCGCAGAACCCGGGGCTGGCGCCGGTTCGCAAGGATCCGCAGCAGATCATCAGTCAGTTCGGTTTCGATGCTGGGCCGCCGGAAGTGCTGAAAGTCGATTTCGATCCGGGAACCACCGAGCAGGCGTTGCGCCGCGCCGGGCTGGCGCTGTGGGGTGCCAACCGGCCCTCGATCCTGAGCTGGTGGCTGAACGATTCGACCGAGGGTTCGAGTCTGGTGGGTGACGGTCAGGCCAGTGCCGCACCGTTGCGCCGCGCGGCCCAGCACCGTGGATTGCCTTTGCGTCTGCCGTTGGCGGACTTGAGTGAGCAATTGGTCGCCACGGCACCAACGCTCGAAGGTGCCGACCCGGCGCCGCTGCGCAGCGCTTCCGAGCGCTACAACGCTGACGCCTTGCTCGCCGTGCATGCCCGCGAAGACGGTGGGCAATGGCAGGCCAAATGGCAATTGTGGCTGGGCGACAAAAAAGAGGCTGGCAACGTGCAGGGCGCGGATCAGGCCGCGGTGGCCGATGCGGTGATGCTGGCGGTCACCGAACGTCTGGCGCCACGCTTTGTAGCCAAGCCCGGCGCGTCCGGCCAGCAGACCCTGGAAGTGCAGGGCATGAATCTGGAGCACTACGCGGCGCTGCTGCGGTTACTCGAACCGTTCGGCGTGCGTCTGCAGAGTGTCGATGCCGATCGCATCCTCTATCGGGTCAACGGCAGTGCCGATCAATTGCGAGCGCAATTGTCGCTGGCGAAGTTGCAGGAACTTCCGGCCGAGGCGCCGGCTCCGGTCGCTGCGCCTCAGCCTGCGGTCGCCGGGGCGCCGCCAGTTGCTGCGCCGACGCCGACACCGGTGGCGCCGTCCTTGCGGTTCCGCTGGTAGGTTTTCTTTCTTATATATAAGCAATGGAGTGTTACATGGCCGATACGCGGCGTTGGTTCTGGCTCGGTGGGGTGCTCCTGCTTTGCGCGTTTGTCTGGTTGCTGCATCCGATCCTCACGCCGTTTCTGGTGGCGCTGTTGCTCGCGTATCTGTTCGATCCGCTCGTTGATCGTCTGGAGCGCCTGGGGTTGTCCCGCACCTGGGGTGTGATCACGGTGTTCGCCTTGTTCACCCTGATCGTCACCGCGCTGTTGCTGGTGCTGGTGCCGATGCTCGCCAAGCAATTGCTGCGGCTCTATGAGCTGGCGCCGCAAATGCTCGACTGGTTGCAACACACCGCCGTGCCGTGGGCGCAATCGAAGCTGGGGCTGTCGGACGGCTTCTGGAAGTTCGACAAGGTCAAGGCCGCGATCAGCGAACACATGGGCCAGACCACCGACATCGTCGGTGTAGTGCTGAGTCAGGCGACGGCTTCGAGCCTGGCGCTGATCGGCTGGCTGGCGAATCTGGTGCTGATCCCGGTGGTGAGCTTTTACCTGCTGCGCGACTGGGACGTGATGATGGCCAAGATCCGCGGCCTGTTGCCCCGTGATCGCGAAGAGCGCGTGGTGGCGCTGGCGGGTGAGTGCCATGAAGTGCTGGGCGCGTTCGTGCGCGGGCAGTTGCTGGTGATGCTGGCCTTGGGTGTGATCTATGCGGCCGGCCTGATGATTGTCGGGTTGGAACTGGGTCTGTTGATCGGTCTGATTGCAGGGCTGGCGGCGATCGTTCCGTACATGGGGTTCGTGATCGGTATTGGCGCCGCGCTGATTGCCGGGTTGTTCCAGTTCGGTGGCGATCTGTATCCGATGATCGGAATCGTCGCGGTGTTCATGGTCGGTCAGGCGCTGGAAGGCATGGTGCTGACGCCGTTGCTGGTGGGGGACCGGATCGGTCTGCATCCGGTGGCGGTGATCTTCGCGATTCTGGCCGGTGGCGAGCTGTTCGGCTTCACCGGTGTGCTGCTGGCATTGCCGGTGGCGGCGGTGATCATGGTGCTGGTGCGACACGTTCACGATCTGTACAAGGATTCCGACATCTATAGCGGGGTGGATGAGCCGGAGTTGTAATCGTGACGCGCGGGCTGCCCGGTGGATTGACGGGTTGGCCCGTCTCCTGCAGGCCATGGCGCCAAAGAAACTGTCATAAAACCAGCACGTTAACGCAAACCTTTGATTTTGCTTGGGGTCTGTCGCATTGTGCGCTCCGCTTCACGGGTATAAACTTCGCTCACTTTACACAGAGGCCACTAACGGTTCCTTGGGAACTGTTCAGTCAGCATGAAACCGATTCAGCTGCCCCTAGGTGTGCGTCTGCGTGACGACGCCACCTTCATCAACTACTACCCAGGCGCCAATGCCGCTGCACTCGGCTATGTCGAGCGTCTATGCGAAGCCGACGCCGGCTGGACCGAAAGCCTGATCTATCTGTGGGGCAAGCACGGGGTAGGGCGCACGCATCTGTTGCAGGCCGCGTGCCTGCGCTTCGAGCAGATGGGGGAACCGGCGGTGTACCTGCCGCTGGCCGAGTTGATGGATCGCGGCATCGAAATTCTCGACAACCTCGAACAGTACGAACTGGTCTGTCTGGATGACTTGCAGGTGATTGCCGGCAAGGCGGACTGGGAAGAGGCGATGTTTCATTTGTTCAACCGTTTGCGCGACAGCGGTCGGCGTCTGCTGATCGCCGCATCCACTTCACCGCGTGAACTGCCGATCAAACTCGCCGACCTGAAATCACGCCTGACCCTGGCGCTGATCTTCCAGATGCGTCCTCTCTCCGATGAAGACAAATTACGTGCCCTGCAATTGCGCGCATCCCGTCGCGGTCTGCACCTGACCGACGAAGTCGGGCATTTTATTTTGACTCGCGGTACCCGCAGCATGAGCGCGCTTTTTGATCTGCTGGAGCAGCTCGATCAGGCTTCTCTGCAGGCTCAGCGCAAGCTGACCATTCCTTTCCTGAAAGAAACCCTGGGCTGGTAAAACCGGGGCTTTCAGCCGGTTTCGGCATATTTCAGGCGCCAGAAAACCCGCTTTCCTGTGGGTTGCACAGGCCGCGTCTCGATTCAAATAGGCTTAAGCGCTTAGATGTTAACGAGAAACCGGGAAGTCACAAAAAGATCGATTGAATTTGCAAATGAGGCTGATAGCGGGCATAGTCTCGGCTTCTTTACAACTATCAGCCACGGTCGTGCCCATGCTAAAGCGCTTCGCACCCCTCGTGCCTCTCGCACTCGTCACCCTGTTGTTCGGTTGCGCTGCTCATTCACCTGTTAATCAAGAGCAGCAACAACAGGCTAAAAATTCTGCCACCGCCCAGTCTTCCGTTATTTACCAGGAAGAGCTGGACACCGAAAAAGAACTCGCCGACTTCAACGGCAAGAAGCCTTACCAGCTTCCGGTTCTGGCCGACAGCATCCTCGAACGCGGCATGTCCCTGATCGGTACCCGTTACCGTTTCGGCGGTACCTCTGAAGCCGGTTTCGATTGCAGCGGTTTCATCGGCTACCTGTTCCGCGAAGAAGCCGGCATGAATCTGCCGCGCTCTACCCGCGAAATGATCAACGTGGATGCGCCGCTGGTTTCGCGCAGCAACCTCGAGCCGGGCGACCTGCTGTTCTTCGCCACCAATGGTCGTCGCGGTCGTGTAAGCCACGCCGGGATCTACCTGGGCGACAACCAGTTCATCCATTCCAGCTCCCGTCGCAGCGGCGGTGTTCGCATCGACAGCCTGGGCGACAGCTACTGGAGCAAGACCTTCATCGAAGCCAAACGCGCTTTGGCGAACGCTCCAACCGTGGTTACCGCTCGCAAGTAATCACTCGATTGTCGCCACGCTCGTGGCGACAAAGCAGCCCTTCCGAGGCAATAGACTTAAACTTTACAAGGTGAAGTTAAAGTCTTACTTGAAGTTTGCCGCGTAGCCGCTAGAATCCTGATCTATATTGATGGCAAACCGCCTGCGTCCCAACGCAGGCGGTTTTGTTTTCTGTCGAATCGGCAGTCAAAGCCTCAGCCAGATCAGGATGTTCTGCATATGACGATGTCGGCCCGCTTTGCCTTGATGTTCTTCGCCGCGCTGCTCAGCGGCTGCGCCAGCCGCACTCCACCACCTGCGCCGGTGGTTCGTGCTCCGATCGTGTTCGGATCCTCCCAGACCTTTTCACCCGCTGCCGAAGACGTGCTGTTCCGCGCGCTCGGGCTGGTGGGCACACCTTATCGTTGGGGTGGTAATACCCCGGATTCGGGCTTCGATTGCAGCGGTCTGATCGGTTTCGTCTACCGCGATGCCGCAGGCATCAGCCTGCCGCGTTCGACCCGCGAGATGATCGTCATGCAGGCGCCGAACGTCGGCAAGGAAGGGCTGCAAACCGGCGATCTGATCTTCTTCGCCACCAATGGCGGCTCTCAGGTTAGTCATGCGGGGATCTACGTCGGGGAAGGGCGCTTCGTTCATGCGCCGGCCACCGGCGGCACGGTTAAGCTGGACAGCCTGTCGAAGGCGTATTGGCAGAAAGCCTATCTGAGCGCCAAGCGCGTTTTGCAGCCAGAGCATCTGGCGCATAACCCGTAACCCAGATACATAAAAACCCGTGGGAGCTGAATGGCTCCCACGGGTTTTTTATGCCGGCAACACACTAGCGGGTCGCTGACACCCGCCACACCTTGTTACCCACGTCATCGGCTACCAGCAATCCACCTTGTTGGTCGATCACTACGCCGACCGGGCGACCCAAAGCGTTCTCGTCCTTGTCGAGGAAACCTGTCAGCACGTCCACTGGCGTTCCGCTCGGCTTGCCGGCGGCAAACGGCACAAAGATCACCTTGTAACCGCTATGCGGCTTGCGGTTCCACGAGCCGTGCTGGCCGATGAATGCGCCTTCCTTGAACTGTGCCGGCAAGCGATTGCCCTCGGCGAAGGTCAGGCCCAGTGATGCGGTGTGCGGGCCGACGGCGTAGTCCGGAGCGATGGCCTTGGCCACCATGTCCGGCCGCTGTGGTTCCACGCGCACGTCGATGTGCTGGCCGTAGTAGCTGAACGGCCAGCCATAGAAGCCACCGTCCTTGACCGACGTGATGTAGTCCGGCACCAGGTCGCTGCCGATTTCGTCGCGCTCGTTCACGGCGGTCCACAGTGCGCCGGTTTGCGGCTCCCAGGCCAGGCCGTTGGGGTTGCGGATGCCCGAGGCGAAGATTCGGTGATTGCCGGTGGCGCGATCCACTTCCCAGATCGCCGCGCGGCCTTCTTCCTGATCGAGGCCGTTTTCGCCGACGTTGCTGTTCGAGCCGACCGTCACGTACAGCTTGCTGCCGTCCTTGCTGGCGATGACGTTCTTGGTCCAGTGATGGTTGAGCGTCCCGCCCGGCAGATCCACGACCTTGATCGGCTGGCTCTTGATTTCGGTCGCGCCGGGCTCGTAGTTGAATCGCAGCAGGCGATCGGTATCGGCCACGTACAGATCGTTGCCGACCAGGGTCATGCCGAATGGTGAGTTGAGGTTCTGCAGGAACACCGTGCGGGTTTCGGCCACGCCGTCATGATCGGCATCGCGCAGCAGGGTGATGCGGTTCGGACTGGGCACGCCGGCACCGGCACGCCCCATGACTTTTTTCATCACCCAGCCACGAATGCCTTTGCTGTCGTCGGGTTTGGGCGGGGCGTTGGTTTCCGCCACCAGCACGTCGCCATTCGGTAGTACATACAGCCAGCGTGGGTGGTCGAGATTTTCCGCAAAGGCTGCCACCTGCGTGCCTGCCGCTGCCGTCGGCTTCGCGCCGGCCGGCCAGCCAATGGCCGGGGCGATGTTCACCGTCGGGATCAGGGTCTTGTTCGGTTCGGGCAGTTTCGGTGACGGACCGGTGCCGTCGGAGACTTGCAGGCTGGAGGATTCACCACAGGCGGCGAGCCCTCCGGCGATCATGATGACGAAAACGAACTGGGGCTTGCGCATTGCTGATCTTCCCTATGAATGCATTCCTAAACATAGAGAAGCGCACAAGCCCGATGGTTCAACCCTCAGCCGCGGGCTTCCTTGAACAGCACGGCAATGCCGGGGTGATAGTTGCCGGCTTCGCTGCGCAATTTGCGGTAGGCGTAAGGGAAGTACCAGGCGACGGCGCAGGTGTGTTCCTTTTGCAGGTCGTCGACCATGTCCTGCAACTCTTCCGGGCTGGCGCTGTGCTGGGCCTTTTGCGGGGCGACGAACAGACAACCGAGTTTCAGGTCGCTGGCGTAGCTGATGCGCTTGGCGTCGCTGGTGATATCCGCCAGGGCCTGCGTCAGATTCAGGCTGGTGACGCGTGGCCAGCGTTGGGTGGCCTGAATGAAGGCGCGATCCTCGGCGCCAGCGATAAACAGGTCGGCGCGGGCATTGCGCTCGCCTTCTTCGTTTTGTTTGCGGGTGGCGGTGTCGCGCAGGGTGACCAGTTCGGCCATCCACGCAGCGGCCGACAGCAGGCCGAGGTTGGCTTTTTCGTCATGCCAGTAGGGCGTGTCGTTGTCGCCGCGCACGGCGTTGTAGCGGTCGATACAGTCAAACCAGCGTTCCAGCACCGGGCGCAGGAATTCCAGCCGCGGATTGCTGATGATCATGCCTTGCATGGTGCTCTCCCTTGTTATTGTGATGTGCTCTCTGCAGTCAAAAAGCATGGCTCTTTGATATCACTGCTGTCAGTGTGGCACAAGATTGGCGTCAGTTAATTGATCGGCGGCAGTTATTCGCCGCACAAGCCCCTCTTCAATTGACGCTCCACCCCCAACCCTCTAACCTTCGCGGCTTGTTTCAGGTGCTCTGTGGCGCATGTCGACAGAGTGAAACAGGGAAGCCGGTGAGGCGGGTCTTCAAACGATGAACCCTCACGATCCCGGCGCTGCCCCCGCAACGGTAAATGAGTAAAAGCTGCGTCTGATGCCACTGCGTAAAAGCGGGAAGGCGCGCAGCCAGGCCAACGCCGCTCATGAGCCCGGAGACCGGCCTGATCCATCCAGCGGCATCACGGTGGGCGATGCCAGGCTTGTTGCCGTCTATTCTTGTGCCTGCCCGCCGTTATCCAGCCTCAACGGAGAGCTCCCCCATGACTGATTCCCCCGAACGCGACGAGCGCCACCTGGCGCGCATGCAGCGCAAAAAAGCCGTGATCGACGAGCGCATCGCCAATTCGCCAGACGAATGCGGTCTGGTGCTGGTGCTGACCGGCAACGGCAAAGGCAAAAGCAGCTCGGCATTCGGCATGCTCGCGCGCGCCATGGGCCACGGCATGCAGTGCGGCGTGGTGCAGTTCATCAAGGGGCGCAACAGCACCGGCGAAGAACTGTTCTTCCGCCGCTTCCCCGAGCAAGTGCGTTTTCATGTGATGGGCGAGGGCTTCACCTGGGAAACCCAGGACCGCCAGCGCGACATCGCCGCCGCCGAAGCGGCCTGGGAAGTCTCCCGCGAACTGCTGCGTGATCCGTCGATCGGTCTGGTGGTGCTCGATGAACTGAACATCGCCCTCAAGCACGGTTACCTCGATCTGGATCAGGTGCTCAGCGATCTGCAAGCGCGTCCGCCGATGCAGCACGTGATCGTCACCGGCCGCGCTGCCAAGCCGGAAATGCTCGAGATGGGCGACACCGTCACCGAAATGGGCATGATCAAGCACGCCTTCCAGGCCGGCATCAAAGCGCAGAAAGGCGTCGAACTTTGAATCAACCACGTCACTGCCCGGCGGTACTGATCGCCGCACCGGCCTCCGGCCAGGGCAAGACCACCGTCACCGCCGCGCTGGCCCGTCTGCATCGCAATCAGGGACGCAAGGTTCGCGTATTCAAATGCGGCCCGGACTTTCTCGACCCGATGATCCTTGAGCGCGCCAGCGGTGCGCCGGTCTATCAACTGGACATGTGGATGGTCGGCGAGCAGGAAAGTCGTCGCCTGTTGTGGGAAGCCGCCGCTGAAGCCGATCTGATTCTGATCGAAGGCGTGATGGGCCTGTTCGACGGCACGCCGTCGAGCGCCGATCTGGCGCGGCATTTCGGCGTTCCGGTACTTGGCGTGATTGACGGCACGGCCATGGCCCAGACCTTCGGCGCACTGGCGCTAGGCCTGGCGCGCTATCAGCCGGATCTGCCGTTCGCCGGCGTGCTGGCCAATCGTGTCGGCACGGTGCGCCATGCGCAGTTGCTGGAAGGCAGCCTCACCGAAGGCCTGCGCTGGTACGGCGCATTGTCCCGGGAAACCGGGATCGAACTGCCGAGCCGTCATCTGGGGCTGGTGCAGGCCAGCGAACTCAATGACCTCGACCTGCGCCTCGACGCCGCCGCCGAAGCATTGGCCGGCACTTGCGAGGTAGCGCTGCCACCCGCCGTGGAGTTCGCCGCGCCAGCAATCGTTGAGACAGAAAAACTACTAGAAGGCGTACGAATTGCCGTCGCCCGCGACGAAGCCTTTGCCTTCACCTACGGCGCCAGTCTCGATCTGTTGCGGGCGATGGGCGCCGAGTTAAGTTTCTTCTCGCCGATCCGCGATACGCAATTGCCCGACGCCGACAGTCTGTACCTGCCAGGCGGTTATCCGGAATTGCACCACGTTGCCTTGTCGCAGAACGCCGACATGCTCAAAGCGATCCGCGCGCATCATGCGGCCGGCAAACCGCTGCTCGCCGAATGTGGAGGCATGCTGTACCTGCTCGACTCGCTGACCGATGTCGAAGGCACCCGCGCTGATTTGGTCGGCTTGTTGAGTGGCGACGCCGTGATGCAAAAGCGCCTCGCCGCACTGGCGCTGCAAGAGGTCGACCTGCCGGAAGGTCTGCTGCGCGGCCACACCTATCACCATTCCCTGACCACCACCGAACTGACGCCGATTGCCCGTGGCCACAGCCCCAACGGCGGGCGCGGCGCGGAAGCGGTGTACCGGGAAGGGCGGATGACCGCCTCGTACGTTCACTTCTATTTCCCGTCGAATCCGTCGGCGATTGCCGCACTGTTGGTGCCATGACCGACAACGCCTTCACTGACGCCGAGCGCGAAGCGGTCTACCGCGCCATCGCCGAACGCCGCGACATGCGCCACTTCAGCGGCGGCACGGTCGAGCCTGAATTGTTGCGCCGTTTGCTTGAAGCCGCGCATCAGGCGCCGAGTGTCGGCCTGATGCAGCCGTGGCGCTTCATCCGTATCAGCGACCGCGCGCTACGGGGCCAGATCCAGAACCTTGTTGAAGAGGAGCGCGTGCGCACCGCCGAAGCCCTCGGCGAGCGCAGTGACGAATTCATGAAGCTCAAGGTCGAAGGCATCAACGACTGCGCCGAAGTGTTGGTCGCGGCGTTGATGGACGATCGCGAGCGGCATATTTTCGGTCGTCGCACGCTGCCGGAAATGGACATGGCGTCGTTGTCCTGCGCAATCCAGAATCTCTGGCTCGCCGCGCGTGCCGAAGGCCTGGGCATGGGCTGGGTGTCGCTGTTCGAGCCACAGGCGCTGGCCGATCTGCTGAAACTGCCGGCCGGGGCCAAGCCGCTGGCGGTGCTTTGCCTGGGGCCGGTCAAGGAATTCTATCCGGCGCCGATGCTGGTACTCGAAGGGTGGGCGCAGGCGCGTCCGCTCAATGAGCTGCTGTATGAAAATTTTTGGGGAGTGAGTCAATGAGTGTGGCGTTGTTGAGTGTCGCCGCGGTTGCGCTGGATGCGCTGCTGGGTGAACCGAAACGCTGGCATCCGCTGGTGGCGTTCGGCAATTTCGCCGGGCGCATCGAGCAACGTTTCAATAGCGCTGGTCGTGGCTGGCGCAGCCATGGCGTCACCGCGTGGGTGATCGCGGTGTTGCCGCTGACCCTGTTGGTCACGGTGTTTTCCTGGGCGCCTTACGTGGGCTGGATCGTCGAGATTCTTGCGCTGTATTGCGCCCTCGGCATGCGCAGCCTGGGTGAGCACGTCGAGCCGGTCGCCAAGGCCTTGCGCGCCGATGATCTGGAAGAGGCGCGCAAGCGTGTGGGCTATCTGGTCAGCCGTCAGACCGATGAGCTGGACAGCACCGCCGTCGCCCGCGCCGCCACTGAATCGGTGCTGGAGAACGGCAGCGATGCGGTGTTCGCCGCGCTGTTCTGGTTTGCTGTGGCCGGTGCGCCGGGCGTGGTGCTCTATCGCCTGAGCAATACGCTCGATGCAATGTGGGGCTATCGCAACGAGCGCTTCGAGCGTTTCGGCTGGGCAGCGGCAAAAATCGACGACGTCCTCAACTACATTCCTGCGCGGCTGGTGGCGTTGACTTACGCGCTGCTGGGCAAAACCCGACTCGCGTTGAAATGCTGGCGCACTCAGGCGCCGAAATGGGACAGCCCGAACGCCGGCCCGGTGATGGCCGCCGGGGCGGGTGCCTTGGGCGTCGAGCTGGGCGGTCCGGCGATTTACCACGGCGAGCTGCACGAGCGTCCGCAACTGGGCGAGGGCGTGCCGGCGGATGCCGATTCCATTGATCGCGGCTGGCAATTGGTCCAGCGCGGGGTATGGTTATGGCTGCTGATTCTCTGCGTGGGGGCTGAATTCTATGCTTGAGCACGGTGGCCGGTTGCGCAGGGCGGCGCTCGAATATGGCATCGCGGAAGAAGACTGGCTCGACCTGTCCACGGGTCTTGCGCCGTGGCCGTTTCCGGTCCCGGAGATTCCGCTGCGGGCGTGGGCGCGCCTGCCGGAAAACGATGACGGTCTGGAGCAGGCCGCCTGCGATTATTACGGTGCCAGCCAAGTGCTGCCGGTGGCCGGTTCGCAGATGGCCATTCAACTGCTGCCGCGATTGCGCCGCGCCGGTAAGGTCGGTGTGCTCTCACCGTGTTACGCCGAGCATGCCGAAGCCTGGCGGCGCAGCGGCTATATCGTGCGTGAGGTGCTGGAGCAGGAAGTCGATTTCTTTCTCGACAGCCTCGACGTGCTGGTGGTGGTCAATCCGAACAATCCAACAGGCCTGAACCTGACCCCGGCGCGTCTGCTCGACTGGCACGCGCGGCTGGCCCAGCGCGGCGGCTGGCTGGTGGTCGATGAAGCGTTCATGGACAACACGCCGCAGTTGAGCCTTGCCCCGCATGCGCATCAAGTGGGGTTGATCGTGCTGCGTTCGTTCGGCAAGTTTTTCGGTCTGGCCGGTGTGCGGCTGGGGTTCGTGCTGGCCGAGCGCAAGTTGCTCAGGTTGCTGGCCGAACAGGTCGGGCCCTGGGCAGTCAGCGGGCCGACCCGGGTACTCGGCCAGGCCTGTCTGCGCGACACCGAAGGCCATACCCGCCAGCGCATCCGCAGCGACGAGGCCAGCGAACGGCTGGCTGCGCTGCTTGAGCGGCACGGCTTCAAACCGCAGGGCGGCTGCGCGCTGTTTCAGTGGCTGATCACCGAACAGGCCGCCGCGCTGCACGAATTCATGGCCCGCCGCGGCATTCTTCTGCGCCTGTTCGCGCACAACAGCAGCCTGCGTTTCGGGCTGCCCGCCGATGCCGCCGACGAGGCGCGCCTTGAGCAAGCCCTGCAAGCATTCGCCAAGCATTGCTCCAAGGAAAAACCAGCATGACCACATTAATGGTGCAGGGCACTACCTCCGACGCCGGCAAAAGCACGCTGGTGACGGCGCTCTGCCGCTGGGCCACCCGCCAGGGCGTTGCCGTGGTGCCGTTCAAGCCGCAGAACATGGCGCTCAACAGCGCGGTGACTGCCGACGGCGGCGAGATCGGTCGCGCGCAAGCGGTGCAGGCCCAGGCGGCGTTTCTCGAACCGCACACCGACATGAATCCGGTGCTGCTCAAGCCCAACAGCGACACCGGCGCCCAGGTCATCATCCACGGCCGCGCGGTCACCAGCATGAACGCCGTCGCCTATCACGACTACAAAGCCATCGCCATGCAGGCCGTGCTCGCTTCCCACGAGCGCTTGAGCGCCGCCTATCCGCTGGTGATGGTCGAAGGTGCGGGCTCGCCAGCCGAGATCAATCTGCGTGCCGGCGACATCGCCAACATGGGCTTCGCCGAAGCGGTGGATTGTCCGGTGCTGCTGATCGCCGATATCAATCGTGGCGGGGTGTTTGCCCATCTGGTGGGCACGCTGGAACTGCTGTCGCCGAGCGAACAGGCGCGGGTCAAAGGCTTCATCATCAACCGTTTTCGCGGCGACATCGCCTTGCTGCAACCGGGCCTCGACTGGCTGGAACAGCGCACCGGCAAACCGGTGGTGGGCGTGCTGCCGTACGTGATGGACCTGCATCTGGAAGCCGAGGACGGCATCGACCAGCGCCAGACCGACAAGGTCGAGCAAGTCCTGAAAGTGGTGGTGCCGGTGCTGCCGCGCATCAGCAACCACACCGATTTCGATCCGCTGCGTCTGCATCCACAGGTGGATCTGCAATTCATCGGGCCGGGGCAGGCGATTCCGCCGGCCGATCTGATCATTCTCCCAGGCTCGAAAAGCGTGCGCAGTGACCTGGCGTACCTGCGCGCCAATGGCTGGGAATCGGCTATCCGCCGTCACCTGCGTTACGGCGGCAAATTGCTGGGGATCTGCGGCGGTCTGCAAATGCTCGGCGAGCAGGTGCACGATCCGCTGGGCCTGGAAGGCGCGCCGGGCTCCAGCGCCGGTCTGGGGCTGCTGGCGTTTGAAACGCAGCTCGAAGCCGAGAAGCAGTTGCGCAATGTGCGCGGGCGTCTGGCGCTGGAAGATGCAGAGGTCAGCGGTTATGAAATTCATGCCGGCGTGACCACGGGAGCGGCGCTGGAAAAGGCTGCCGTGCATCTGGACGACGGTCGCTGCGATGGCGCGCAAAGTCTCGACGGGCAGATTTTCGGCACCTACCTGCATGGCCTGTTCGAATCGCCGGCGGCCAGTGCCGCGCTGTTGCGTTGGGCCGGTCTGAACGATGTGCAGGAGGTGGATTACCACGGCTTGCGTGAACGCGATATCGAGCGGCTGGCGGATCTGGTGGAGAAGCACCTGGATACCGGGCTGTTACGTGAACTCTGTGGAATCTCCCCATGCTCCAGTTGATCCTCGGCGGCGCCCGCTCCGGCAAAAGTCGCCTGGCCGAAAAACTCGCCACTGACAGCGCACTGGCCGTCACTTACATCGCCACCAGCCAGCCGCTGGATGGCGAAATGAATGAACGCGTCGCCCATCATCGTGCGCGTCGTCCCGTCGAATGGGCGTTGATCGAAGAACCGTTGGAACTGGCCCGTGTGCTGCGCGAAAACGCTGGCCCCGAGCGCTGCCTGCTGGTGGATTGCCTGACGCTGTGGCTGACCAATCTGCTGATGCTCGAAGACGCCGCACGTCTCGCCGCCGAACGCGAAGCCCTGCTCGAATGCCTGGTGTCGCTGCCGGGTGAAATCATTTTTGTCAGCAACGAGACCGGAATGGGTGTCGTGCCGCTGGGCGAATTGACTCGCCGCTACGTCGATGAAGCCGGTTGGCTGCATCAAGCTCTGGCCGAGCGTTGTCAGCGAGTCGTCCTGACGGTCGCCGGCCTGCCTCTGACTCTGAAAGGACCTGCGTTATGACCCAAGCCTGGTGGCTGAACCCGTGCAAATCGGTGGATACGGACGCCGTTGAAAACGCGGCGGCGCGTCAGCAGCAATTGACCAAACCCGCCGGCTCGCTCGGTCAGCTTGAATCGGTGGCGGTGCAACTGGCGGGATTGCAGGGCCAGGTCAAACCGACACTCGATCAGGTCTGGATCGCGATTTTTGCCGGCGACCATGGCGTTGTCGCCGAAGGGGTTTCCGCGTTTCCTCAGGAAGTCACCGGGCAGATGCTGCTGAACTTTGTCAGCGGCGGCGCGGCGATCAGCGTGCTGGCGCGGCAACTCGGCGCGCAGCTGGAAGTAGTGGATCTGGGCACTGTGAACCCGTCGTTGAACTTGTCGGGCGTGCGTCACCTGAACATCGGCCCGGGCACGGCGAATTTCGCCAAGGGCGCGGCGATGACTCAGGCCCAGGGCGAACTCGCCTTGCAGGGCGGTCGCGACAGCGTGCTGCGCGCGAAGGCTGCGGGCGCGCAATTGTTCATCGGCGGTGAAATGGGCATCGGCAACACCACGGCCGCCAGTGCGCTGGCGTGTGCCTTGCTCGATTGCCCGGTGGCACACCTGACCGGCCCCGGCACGGGGTTGAATGCCGAAGGCGTCAGCCACAAGGCGCAGGTGATCGAGCGCGCGCTGGCGCTGCATGCGGCACGGCGCGGTGATGCACTGCAGACTCTGTTCAATCTCGGCGGCTTCGAGATTGCGGCTTTGGTCGGCGCGTATCTGGCCTGTGCGCAGGAAGGTGTGGCGGTTTTGGTGGACGGTTTTATCTGCACGGTCGCCGCGCTGGTGGCGGTGCGTCTGAATCCGGCTTGCCGTGAGTGGCTGCTGTTCGGTCACCGCGGTGCCGAGCCGGGCCATCGCCATGTGCTGGAAACCCTTGGCGCGGAGCCGCTGCTTGAACTGGGTCTGCGTCTGGGCGAGGGCAGTGGCGCGGCGCTGGCGGTGCCGTTGCTGCGTCTGGCCTGTGACCTGCACGGGCAGATGGCGACCTTCGCCGAAGCCGCAGTGGCGGATCGCCCGGCATGACCTTGCGTCTGGACCTGCTGCGCCACGGTGAAACCGAACTCGGCGGCGGCCTGCGCGGCAGCCTCGACGACGCGCTGACCGAAAAAGGCTGGACGCAGATGCGCGAGGCGGTGAGCGGGCAGGGGCCGTGGGATCGGCTGGTCAGTTCGCCGTTGCAGCGTTGCGCGCGGTTTGCTGAAGAGTTGAGCGCGCAACGTGATCTGCCGGTGTCACTGGACAAGAATCTGCAAGAATTGCATTTCGGTGCCTGGGAAGGGCAGAGCGCGGCGGCGCTGATGGAAACCGATGCCGAGGCGCTGGGTTTGTTCTGGGCTGATCCCTATGGTTTTACCCCGCCGCAGGGGGAGTCGGTCAGCGATTTTTCTGCGCGGGTGCTGGCGGCGGTGATGCGACTGCATGCGGCACACGCGGGCGAGCGGGTGTTGTTGGTCAGCCACGGCGGCGTCATGCGTCTGTTGCTGGCGCGGGCCCGTGGTTTGCCCCGTGAACAACTGCTGAATGTCGAAGTCGCTCACGGCGCGCTGTTTTCGCTGATCGTCGAGGCCGACGGTTCGCTCAGGGAAGTGCTCTGACATGTTGCCTCTGTGGATCGCCCTGCAATTTCTCAGCAGTCTGCCGATTCGTCTGCCGGGCATGCCGGCGCCTGAACAGCTCGGCCGCTCGCTGCTGTTTTATCCGCTGGTGGGCTTGCTGTTCGGGGTGATTCTCTGGGCGCTGAACATTGCGTTGGCGGGCGCGCCATTGCTGCTGCACGGGGCGCTGTTGCTGACGGTGTGGGTGCTGCTCAGTGGCGCGCTGCACCTCGATGGGCTGGCGGACAGCGCTGACGCGTGGCTCGGCGGTTTCGGTGATCGTGAGCGTACGCTGACGATCATGAAGGATCCGCGCAGCGGGCCGATCGCGGTGGTGACGCTGGTGCTGGTGTTGCTGCTCAAGTTCGCCGCGTTGCTGGCCTTGATCGAACAACAGCAGGGCATGGCGTTGATCATCGTGCCGCTGATCGGGCGTGCGGCGCTGCTCGGACTGTTCCTCACCACGACTTATGTGCGGGCCGGTGGATTGGGGCAGGCGCTGGCCGATTATCTGCCACGCAAGACGGGTTGGCAGGTGCTGGCGGTGAGTGCGGCAGCGTGCGTGGTGATCGCCGGGTTCAATGCTGTCGTGGCGTTGCTGCTGGCGGTCGTCGTGTTCATCTGGCTGCGGCATTTGATGGTGCGGCGACTGGGCGGAACCACCGGTGATACGGCCGGTGCGTTGCTGGAATTGCTGGAGATGTCAGTGCTGGTCGGGCTGGCCTTGTTTTGATAAGTAACTTTGATCTGTAACTTGATTTAACACAGTCGCGGGTATATACACGCATCATGCTTCCTTCTCAGTGTTTGTGCACCAACCTGCGACGCGCCGCGCGTGGCGTCAGCAGGCATTACGACGGCGCTCTCGACGGCTTCGGGATCAACGTTGCCCAGTATTCTTTGCTGTGCAACCTGCAGCGTCTGGATCAGCCGAGCATTTCCGAACTGGCCGAGGCGATGGGCCTTGATCGCAGCACCCTCGGGCGCAATCTGCGGGTGCTGGAAGGCGAGGGGCTGGTGGCGCTGGCCGAGGGCGAGGACATGCGCAACCGCATCGTCCGGCTCACCGAAACCGGTGCACAACGCCTGGCAGCAGCTTTGCCGGCCTGGGAAGCGGCGCAACAGCGGTTGATCGACCGACTGGGTGCCGAGAAGCGTGAAACCTTGCTGCGGCTGTTGGATGAACTGGCCTGAGGGCCGGTTTTTTCCGAATCTAAGCGGGTATATACCCGCGACTGGAGAATAACAATGAGTTCGATGTGGCGTACGTGCGGTTGGGTGTTGCTGGGGAGTGCGCTGATTCTGGCGTTGTCGTTGGGCGTGCGGCACGGTTTCGGGCTGTTTCTGTCGCCGATGAGTGCCCAGTTCGGCTGGGGCCGTGAAGTGTTCGCCTTTGCCATCGCCTTGCAGAATCTGATCTGGGGCCTGGCGCAACCGTTCACCGGCGCACTGGCCGACCGCTTCGGCGCGGCAAAAGTGGTGCTGATCGGCGGTGTGCTCTACGCCTTGGGCCTGGTGTTTATGGGGCTGTCGGAAACGGCGTTGGGTCTGTCCCTGAGCGCCGGTTTGCTGATCGGCATCGGTCTGTCCGGCACCTCGTTCTCGGTCATCCTCGGCGTGGTCGGCCGCGCTGTGCCGCCGGAAAAACGCAGCATGGGCATGGGTATTGCCAGTGCTGCCGGTTCTTTCGGCCAGTTCGCCATGCTGCCGGGCACCCTCGGGCTGATTGGCTGGCTCGGCTGGTCGGCGGCGTTGCTGGTGCTGGGCTTGCTGGTGGCGCTGATCGTGCCGCTGGTGAGCATGCTCAAGGACAAGCCGCTGCCGGTGCTCGGCCATGAACAAACCCTGTCCGAAGCCTTGCGCGAGGCGTGTTCGCACTCCGGGTTCTGGCTGCTTGCGTTCGGCTTCTTCGTCTGCGGATTTCAGGTGGTGTTCATCGGCGTGCACTTGCCTGCGTATCTGGTCGATCAGCATCTGCCGGCGAGTGTCGGCACCACCGTGCTGGCGTTGATCGGTCTGTTCAACATCTTCGGTACTTACACCGCCGGTTGGCTCGGTGGGCGCATGTCTAAACCGCGTCTGCTGACCGGACTTTATCTGCTGCGCGCCGTGGTGATCGTGCTGTTCCTGTGGCTGCCGGTGACGACGACCTCGGCCTATCTGTTCGGCATGGCCATGGGCTTCCTGTGGCTGTCGACGGTGCCGTTGACCAACGGTACGGTGGCAACCTTGTTTGGCGTGCGAAACCTGTCCATGCTCGGCGGTATCGTGTTCCTGTTCCATCAGTTGGGGTCGTTCCTCGGTGGCTGGCTGGGCGGGGTGGTGTATGACCGGACCGGGAGTTATGACTTGATCTGGCAAGTAGCGATTCTTTTGAGCCTGTTGGCGGCAGCGCTGAACTGGCCGGTGCGCGAGCGTCCGGTCGAGCGCCTGCAACCGCGTGCGAGCGCTGCATGAACCGTTTCTGGCCGCAGATCGTCGTCACCGCACTCGGCGCCGCATTGCTCGCGCTGGTGTGGTGGGGCTGGCATCAGGGCGGGCTGGCGCTGATGCAGTTGGGCATGGGTGCTTGCTAGATCGGCGGGAGGGCGAGTAACGTCGAGGTCTGACGATTGCTCAAGGATGCCCGACATGCTCAAGCGCTGGTGTGCTGTTCCCGCGTTGCTGATGGCGTTGACCGGACTGGCCCAGGCCGCGGACTGTCCGGATCTGTTGCAAGGTTCGTTGCCCAAGTTGCGGGCCAAGGAATCCATCGACCTGTGTCAGCGTTACGCCGACAAACCGCTGGTGGTGATCAACACGGCCAGCTTCTGTGGTTTTGCTCCGCAGTTCGAGGGGCTCGAAGCGCTCAATCAGCGCTACAAGGCCCAGGGCCTGGAAATGCTCGGCGTGCCCTCCAATGACTTCAAGCAGGAGTCCAAGGACAGCGCCGAGACCGCCAAGGTCTGCTACGCCAACTACGGCGTGACGTTTACCATGACCGAGCCACAGAAGGTCCGGGGTGACGATGCGACTCACCTGTTCCAGGTGCTGGCTAAACAGAGCAGCGCACCGAAGTGGAATTTCTACAAATACGTCATCGACCGCCAGGGCAAGGTGATTGCCAACTTCTCCAGCCTGACCAAACCGGATGATCCGGAATTTCTCGCAGCCATCGAGAAAGCCATTGCCTCCCAGCCGCTGAAACCCTGATCGACGCCCATCAAAAAGCCCCGCCTCTGTGAAAAGAGCGGGGCTTTTTTATGGCGAGGGGTTAGCCTCGCCGTGCAGCATCAGAAGCGGTAGGTTGCGCCGACACCGAAGCCATTTGCCGAGTTTTCATACTGGGAGTTGTAGGTCTGGCCGCGATCGTTTTCGTTGCGGATGTTGACCTTCTCTTCCTTCAGGTACGAGTAGGCAACGTCGATGGTCAGGTCTTCGGTCGGGCTCCAGCCGGCACCGATGCTGAAGATAGTCCGGTCGCCGGTCGGGATGCGTGGCGAACGGTCGACGTTGTTGGTCGGCGACTGGTCGAACGTCAGACCGGTACGCAGTACCCATTCCTTGTTCAGCTGGTAGGACGTACCGATGGCGTAAGCCCAGGTGTCATGCCAGTTCTGTTCTTCGGTAATTTCGCCGAACTGGCCAGCCAGCAGCGGCTGTACACCGGAGTTCTTGACGGTGATCTTTTCCAGCTGGCTCCAGCGGGTCCAGGTGGTACCGGCGTAGACGTTCCAACGATCGTTGATTGCCTGAGTGACCGAGAGGTCCACGGATTCAGGTGTGGTGATCTTCAGCGAAGCGTCGTACTTCTGGTTGGCACCCAGACCGACTGCCGCCAGTGCGCCGTAGTTGACCTTGGTGTTGCCTTCGAGCTTGTAGTCGACTTTCGAGTGGTAAGTCAGACCCAGGCGAGTGGTATCGGTAGCTTGTACCAGCACGCCGATGTTGTAGCCCAGCGCGGTGTCGTCACCCTTGATCTTGACCTTGCCGTCCGGCAGTGCCTGGGTAATCGACAGGTTGGATTCCAGCGACCCGTCGATGCGGTTGATGGTCGGGCCGAAACCGATCGACACGACATCGTTGAACTTGTAGCTGATCGTTGGCTGGAAGGTGATGATCTTGACTTCTGACTTGCTGCCGAAGTAACGGCCGGCGAAGCCGTTTTCATAGTCGGTGATCAGGCCGAAGGGTACGTACACACCCAGACCGAATGCCCAATGCTCGTCGATTGGCTTGACGTAGTAGCCCATAGGTACGGAGGTGAAGGGCACCATGTCGCCTTTGTTGCTGCCGCCGTTCGGGCTGGAGCTGGCGTCGCTGATATCGGTTTTTGCGTCGAGGAATGCAACACCGCCAGTGACTTGTTCGCGCGTGATGCGCGACATGCCGGCAGGGTTGCCGTAAACAGTGCTTGCGTCGTCGGCAGAAGAAGATCGCCCGGCGTACCCAGTCCCCATCCCGCTGATGCTGTGTTCGTTGATGGCAAAGCCAGCTGCGAAGATCTGGGTGGATGCCACGGTTACGGCAAGGCTAAGGGTGGTTTTGAGCATGACTTTTTTCATTATTAGAACTCCTGGTGATCACCGGGGCGAAAATTACCAACATTTTCGTCCCAGCGCTATAGTCCGTATGCCTTGAGTTAGAGCGGTTTTGTAGGACAATCCGACCAGATTCGCGACCCGTTGGGCGATGTTGTGAAACCGGCGGGTCAGCAAGCGACCTGATTCAGCGGTGAAACACAGGTTTGCCAGGCGCAGGTGAAATCGCGCAGACGACCTTGAGGCTGGAAGGTCTGACGCCAGATGCGCGCCATGCCCAGCAGATCGTCCGGCTCGGGGAGGATGGGGTTTTGTTCTTCCACCAGCAGCCAGGCGATGGCCGTGGCGTAACGCAGGTTGACCGTCAGTTCGAGGTGCGGCCCGCTGAGAAATGCATGTTGGCTGGCGAGGCCGCGAACCAGGCTGGCGCGTTCCGGGTCCAGCGCCAGGTAATGATCCCAGAGGGCCTGGTGACGGTGTTCGGCAATCCGGTACAGGCCGTGGCCACGGCGGTCATGCAGGGCGGAACCGAGGGCGGACTGGCTGGCAGCAATGCCCAGCAGAAGGGATTCGGCAGTTGCGCAGTGGCGTCCCAGGTAGATCAGCGTGGGACGGATCACGTAGCGGCACAGTTCGCTGGCAGCGATACCCATAAAACCCTCGGATCTTGTTATCGGGCGGCGAGACCTGAAGGGGAGCTTGGCAGCTGTGGATCGACTCAGGCTCGCCGGAAGCGGATCACGCCGCTTGAGTTGAAGTGTAGTGTCATATTCGCGACGTAAAGGCCTGTTTTTAAAATATTTCCGGCGAGGCGTTATAACCGTTATATCGGTTAGTGATTAGGCAGAAAGTGACAGAAGTGAAACATCGGGCAATAAAAAGCCCCGCATTCTCAGCGGGGCTTTTGCTTTTGCAGCCATTTCGGCCTCTCAGGCGATCAATGCCTGACGGGTGCGATCAATCACGGCCTGCAGCGGTTCGGCGCTGGAGTATTGATCGGGGTACAGACGCTCGCTGTGGCGGGCGATCCCGTGTTCATTGACCACGGTGAAGCTGAAGCAGCCTTTGCGAGCGGCCATGATCAGGCAGTTCATTGGGGCAAAAGCGTTGGTTAGGGTGCGAATGGCATCCTGAGTCTGGATTTGAGTCGACATAGTTATTAGGTGTTCCTACAAATGACACGGATAAGAACCGTGCAACGTTAAAACGTTCCAGTAACGTCAACCACCATTGGTCGAACGAAGAACCCGACTGGAACAAGGCAGCCAGTTCGAGCGCTATAAAAGTTGGCGCGCTTGGGCTGGCAGGTAGGTACTTAGGAGGACAGGCAACACATCGAGGGCAGAGGTTCTGGGCCCGGGGTGAAGATCCTGATCAATTTGCAGGTTGGTTCGGTCAGAGTAAGTGGTCTTCGCAACACCCTTTGCATTCGATTCAAAGGCGGTGTCGTCGCAAGATTTACCTGGAAACCATCGAGGGGTCGATCCCGCTGTTTCCGGTGAAGACTTCTGTGAGAGAAACTTGACCGTGGGGGTGTGTTCGACCGGAATTGACTTTCAGCTTGGTACTAACGCCGCGGATACTAACGGAACGGTCTGAAGAAGGCAAACCCGATCATCAAAAAAATCCCGGGCGCGGTGCCCGGACTCCGCGCGTGCCCCGATCTGACTCGCTAAACGACCGTCGGTCGCCACTACCCGACAGATGCGAACGCTCGGCGCAGGGGCTTATCCCCAGCCCGAATGCCAAAACGACCCGAAAAGGCGCATCGATATAACCGCGTAACAGGTACTTGTGCACATTAGTTGCGCAGACTGTAACGGCGCTGTCACAACAATCCTGACCCCGATGGCTGCCTGCATCGAAAGTTTAAGTCAATGAAAAACATCGCTTTTTTTAACTGGTGAAAAAATCGTCAGTTTGACTGCGAGCCCCGTTCCACAAGGCTTTGCGGCGACTGGAGGGCGGTTGTCCACTGAGTTATCCACAGCTTCTGTGGATTGTCCCGAGCGCTTGCTCTAGCACGGGCGTGCCGGGTTTTTTTCGACTTTACCTGTGCGAAAAAAAGAGTAGAGTGGCGCGCCTTCCGATCTGTCCCACAGTGCTTTATGAAGTTTCGTTCAGCTCCAGAATCTGTTACCTCCCAACTCCCTCGTGTTACCGCTCCCAAGCGATTTTCCGTGCGCGTGGCCGAATGGCTGCTCGACAGCCCGCGTCTTGGCGACAGCCAGAATGCCAAGCACCTCGCCGGCCGCCTGCTCAAGCAACCGGCCCGGGAAGGGGTGGTCGCCGCGCAAAGTCGCCTCGGCCAGTTGATGTGCCGCGAGTGCGGCAATGCCCGGGATCGCCGGATCGGCCAGGACCTGTTGCGTCAGGCCGCCCGCGCCGGTGACCGCCGCGCGCAACAGGAACTCGGCCTGATCGAAGACTGAGCTGTCCAAGACCAGACGCCTTGGTTAACCTTCAGGCTTTATCGGATCGGCGGGAATCACTATGGCGATGGACTTGACCAGCATCCTGCTGGGGCTGGCAGGCGCGGCCGTGCCGCTGCTGGCGCTGGCCTGGCAACTGCAACGCCGGGCCAGTCAGAACCAGTCTGAAGTCGCGTTGCTCGAAGAGCGGCTGGCTATGGCACAAATGGCCCAGGACGGCCTCACTGCTCAACTTGAAGCCTGCCGCGATGAAATCGCCGATCTCGGCCAGGCCAACGCCTCCAAACAAGCTGATCTCGCGGCCGTGCGCCGGGAAGTCGAGCTGTTGCAGATCGAGCGCGATGATGCCCGTGACGCTGCCCATGCCTGGAACCTCGAACGCGCCAACAAAGAAGCCGAGTTACGGCGCCTGGACGCCCAGGCGGCTTCGCTGAATGCCGAATTGCGCGAGCAACAGGAAAGCCATCAACAACGCCTGGATGACCTGCAAGGTTCCCGTGACGAGCTGCGCGCACAGTTCGCCGAACTGGCCGGCAAGATCTTCGATGAGCGCGAACAACGCTTCGCCGAAACCAGCCAGCAGCGCCTCGGCCAATTGCTTGATCCTTTGAAGGAACGCATCCAGTCGTTCGAAAAACGCGTCGAGGAAAGCTATCAGGCCGAAGCCCGCGAGCGTTTTTCGCTGGCCAAGGAGCTGGAGCGTTTGCAGCAACTGAACCTGCGCCTCAGCGACGAAGCGACCAACCTGACCCGTGCCCTGAAGGGCCAGAAGACTCAGGGCAACTGGGGCGAGTTGATTCTCGAGCGCGTGCTTGAGCATGCCGGGCTGGAGAAGGGCCGCGAGTACCAGACCCAGGTCAACCTCAAGGGCCCGGACGGCGAGCGTTTCCAGCCGGACGTGATCATTTATCTGCCGGGCGACAAGCAAGTGGTGGTCGACTCCAAGGTCAGTCTCACCGCGTATCAGCAGTACGTCGCGGCGGACGACGATGCCATCGGCCAGATCGCCATGAAGCAGCACGTGCTGTCCTTGCGCAGCCACGTCAAAGGCCTGGCCGGCAAGGATTACAAGCGTCTGGAAGGTTTGCACAGCCTCGATTTCGTCTTGCTGTTCGTGCCCATCGAAGCGGCGTTTTCAGCCGCGTTGCAGGCCGAGCCGACGCTGTTTCAGGAAGCCTTCGACCGCAACATCGTGATCGTCAGCCCGACCACGCTGCTGGCCACTTTGCGAGTCATCGACAGCCTGTGGAAGCAGGAGCGCCAGAGTCAGAACGCCCGGGAAATCGCCGAGCGCGCCGGTTGGCTGTACGACAAGTTCGTGTTGTTCATTCAGGATCTGGACGAAGTCGGCAATCGCTTGCAGCAACTGGACAAGGCCTACAGCGCGGCGCGCAACAAGCTGACGGAAGGGCGGGGCAACCTGGTCAGCCGCAGCGAACAGCTCAAGCTGCTCGGCGCACGAGCCAGCAAAAGCCTGCCTGCAGACCTGCTGGAGCGCGCAATGACCGACGCCGACGGGTTGGTCGAACTGCCTGAATAAGCCGCTCTGCTAGAGCGGCAAATAGCGACTCAATAACGCCCGCAACGCCGCCGGCTTCACCGGTTTGGCCAGGTAATCCAGTCCCGCCGCGTGCACCTGCGCCACCGTTTCCGGATGCCCGTCGGCGCTGATCACCACGCCGGGCACCGGTTCGCCCAGCCTTGTGCGCAACCAGGCCATCAGATCGGTGCCGGTTTCGCCGTGATCAAGGTGATAGTCCACCAATGCCAATTGTGGCCGCACGCCGTCGTCGAGCAGTGCCGCACATTCTTCGCGGTTGCGTGCGGTCCAGACCTGGCAGCCCCAGCGCGTGAGCAGGCTGTTCATGCCGATCAGAATGCTGTCTTCGTTGTCGATGCACAGCACCTGCGCGCCGCTGTGCAATTTGCCATTGATTTCCACCGCCGCCGCCGGCTGTACCGTCTGCGCTTTGGCCAACGGTACGCGGACACTGAACACGCTGCCGCGCCCCGGCCATGAGCGCACGCGCAAGGTATGGCCGAGCACGCGGCAGAGACCATCGGCGATCGCCAGACCCAGGCCCAGACCTTTTTCGGCGCGGGTCTGGTGGCTGTCGAGGCGTTTGAATTCCTCGAAGATCACTTGCTGTTTGTCCTCCGGAATCCCCGGCCCGCGATCCCACACTTCCAGACAGATTTCGCCTTTTCGTCGACGCACGCCCAGCAGTACCGGGCCTTTTGCGTAGCGGAATGCGTTGGTGAGGAAGTTCTGCAGAATGCGCCGCAGCAGTTTGATGTCGCTGTCGATGCGTAACTGACTTCCGCGTACCCGGAAGCTCAAGCCCTGTTCCTGGGCGAGCGCCTTGAACTCCGCGCCGAGAATATCGAACAGCTCATTGACCGCGAACGGCTTGCGATCCGGGTTGATCTTGCCGTTTTCCAGACGGGAAATGTCCAGCAGATCGCTGATCAGGTCTTCGGCCGAACGCAGCGAGCTGTCCAGATGCTGCACCAGTTTCTGCGCTTCGCCGCTCAGGCCGTCTTCCTGATGGGAGAGGGCGGCAGAGAACAGCCGTGCGGCGTTCAGAGGCTGCATCAGATCGTGGCTGACGGCGGCGAGGAAACGGGTCTTGGACTGGTTGGCCGCCTCGGCATTGCCCTTGGCTTCGGTCAGCGCGACGTTGAGTTGCGACAGTTCCTGCGTCCGTTCGCTGACCCGTTGCTCCAGCCCTTCGTTGGCCTCGGTCAAAGCCTGCTCGGCTTCGCGGAACGCGGTGATGTCGGTGAAACTCATGACGAAACCGCCGCCGGGCATCGGGTTGCCGATCAGCTCGATCACCCGGCCGTTGGGGAACAGCCGCTCAGACGTGTGGGCGCGGCCCTGACGCATCCAGTGCAGGCGCCGGGCGACATGAACTTCTGCTTCACCGGGGCCGCACAAACCACGCTCGGCGTTGTGGCGAATGATGTCGGCAATCGGTCGGCCAACGCTGATCAAACCGTCCGGATAGTTGAACAGTTCCAGATAGCGCCGGTTCCAGGCCACCAGTTTCAGCGACTGGTCGACCACGCTGATGCCTTGGGTAATGTTTTCGATGGCGCCTTGCAGCAGCGCACGGTTGAACTGCAGCACTTCCGAGGCTTCGTCGGCGATCCGGACGACGTCCTCCAACTGCATTTCCCGACCTTCGATGGCGGCTTTTACTACAGCTCGCGTCGAAGAGGCGCCAAGGACACCGGCCAGTAATCGCTCGGTGTGGGCGATCCATTCGCCGTCAGCGTTCTGATTCGGGTTGAAGCCTTTGCCCTGGCGATAGGCAAAGCGGATGAAGCTCTGCCGCGCGCGTTCTTCACCGACAAACCGCGCGGCCAGTTGCAGCAAGTCATCAATCTGCACCGCCAGCATCGAGCGGGCGCTCGGCCGTGCGCTGATCTCCTGACCGATAAAACGTCCGGCCTGCCAGTGCTCCGACACCCGGGTGCGCGACAGCACAGATACCCAGGCAAACAACGTGAAGTTGCCCGCCAGCGACAGCACCACGCCTTGGGTCAGCGGGGTGATCGGCAGGTTCAGCGGGTTGCTGTGCAGCCAGGCGAGCCCGGGGAAACTGTCCAGCGACCAGCCGAGGCTGCGCGCAGCGATCGGCAGGATCAGGGTGTAGAACCACAGGAACGTGCCGGCGGCGAGGCCGGCGAACACGCCGCGGCGGTTGGCCTGTTTCCAGTACAGCGCGCCGAGCATCGCCGGGGCCAGTTGAGTGACTGCCGCGAAAGCGATCTGGCCGATGGTCGCCAGGCTCGCGGTCGATCCGAGCAAGCGGTAGCTGACGTAAGCCAGCAACAGAATCACCACGATGCTGACCCGGCGCACCGAGAGCATCCACTGGCGGAAAACTTCGAACGGCCGCTCGGCATTGTTGCGGCGCAGCAGCCACGGCAACAGCATGTCGTTGGAGACCATGGTCGACAGCGCCACACTCGCCACGATCACCATGCCGGTGGCGGCCGATGCACCGCCGATAAACGCCAGCATCGCCAGCGCCGGGTGAGCCTGGGCCAATGGCAGGCTGATAACGAAAGAGTCGGGGATGACCGAGCTGGGCAGCATCATCTGACCGGCCAGGGCGATCGGGACGACAAACAACGCGGCCAGTGCGAGGTAGGCCGGGAACACCCATTTGGCCAGGCGCAGATCCTGCGGGTCGATGTTCTCGACCACCGTCACGTGGAACTGCCGGGGCAGGCAGATGATCGCCATCATCGCCACGCCGGTCTGCACCACCATCGACGGCCAGTTGATGGTTTCTTTCCAGTATTCCTCAAGGCGCGGGGCGAGCATCGCCTGATTGAACAGGTCGTCGAAGCCGTCATACAGCCCGTAGGTGACGAAGGCGCCGACGGCGAGGAAGGCGAACAGTTTGACCAGCGACTCGAAAGCAATCGCCAGCACCATGCCCCGGTGGTGCTCGGTGGCATCGAGGTTGCGCGTACCGAAAACGATGGTGAACAGCGCCAGCACCAGTGACACGATCAGCGCCGTGTCCTGGGCGCGGGTGCCCATGGCGTCGGCGCCGGCACCGATCAGCAGGTTTACGCCGAGGACAATGCCTTTGAGTTGCAAGGCTATATAAGGGAGAACGCCGACCAGACAGATCAGCGCGACGACCACCGCCAACGACTGGGATTTACCGTACCGGGCGGCGATGAAGTCGGCGATGGAGGTGATGTTCTCCTGTTTGCTGATCATCACCATCTTCTGCAGCACCCACGGCGCACCGAGCAGCAGCAGGATCGGCCCCAGGTAGATCGGCAGGAACGACCACAGCTGTTCGGCCGCCTGACCGACCGCGCCGAAAAACGTCCAGCTGGTGCAGTAGACCGCCAGCGACAGGCTGTACACCCAGGCGCGCACCCGTGGCGGCAGCGGTGCGCTGCGACGGTCGCCGTAGAAGGCGATGGCGAACATGATGGCCATATAGGCCAGGGCGACGGCGGCGATCAGCCCGGTGGACAACGACATGGAACACTCCCGACAGAAAACGACCGGACTCGCGCCCGGTCAGACAGTCTCGCACGGGCGCGACGGTTAGTCAGTGTCGACCAAGGTCGTGGCGCGGCGGGGTGTCGCAGGAACAGAACCGGGCAGTTCTGGGGTCAGTCCGGTTTGAGCGCGATGTCGATCAAGCGGTGCAGTTCTTCGACTTCCAGCGGCGCTGCCGAAAACAGAATGCGGAACACCACCGGGGACACCACCAGATTGATCAGACGATCCACGCTCGGCGCCGTTTCCTTGGGGTGGCGCTCGATGATGGTCTGGAGTTGCGCGCCGATGATCGTTACGCAATAGCCCGGCGTCGCGCTCGCCTGCACGTCGCGCATCATGTTGCGTCCGGGCTCCGAACTCATTTCGTCGAGATACTGTTCGGCCCATGCACGGATGTCGCTACGCAGGCTGCCGGTTTCAGCCGGCTCGCTGTCGGGACGCATGCGGGCGAGGGCGACGTCGGCCAGCAAGGCGGCCAGATCTCCCCAACGCCGATAAATCGTCGACGGCGTCACGCCGGCCCGCGCCGCGATTTGCGGGACGGTCACCGTTGAGCGCTCCTGTTCTTGCAGAAGCGCGCGGACTGCCGAATGAATCGACTCCTGCACCCGGGCGCTGCGACCGCCAGGGCGTAAACCTTCTTTAATAGCCATGCGGCAGACCTTAACACAAAGAATTTGCTTTAAGCGCAAGCCGAGAGCACACTCCGCAAAAGCAAAAAATTAGCTTTTGCGGAGTGTGCCCATGACCAGCCTTGCTTCCCATCGTTCCAGCCTGTGGTTTCTGGCGATCACCTTACTGAGTTTTCTCGCCGCTTCCACTGCGCCGACGCCGTTGTATCACCTGTATCAGGATCAGCTGCATTTTTCGGCAGCGGTATTGACCCTGATTTTCGGCGTCTACGCCCTCAGTCTGCTGGCCGCGTTGCTGACGGTCGGTTCGCTGTCGGATCACCTGGGACGCAAACCGGTGATCTTCACCGCCGTGACGCTCAATGCGCTGGCGATGCTGCTGTTTATCTACGCGGACAGCGTGGGCTGGCTGATCGGCGCGCGAGTGCTGCAAGGTTTCGCCACCGGCATGGCCACCGCTGTGTTGAGCGCGACGCTGCTGGACACTGATCGCCAGCAAGGGCCGTTGATCAACAGCGTTGCGCCGTTGCTGGGCATGGCTTTAGGCGGCATGGGCTGCGGCTTGCTGGCCGAGTTCGCCCCGGCGCCGTTGCAGTTGACATATTGGTTGCTGCTCGCGCTGTTTGTGTTGCAGGGCATCTATGTTTGGCGCCTGCCGGAAAGCGTCTCGCCGCAGGCCGGGGCATGGGCCTCGTTGCGGCCGACCCTGCATGTGCCGGTTCAGGCGCGTTCGACGCTGTGGCGAGTCTTGCCGCTAAACACCGCGACCTGGGCGCTCGGCGGTTTTTATGCCTCGCTGGCACCGTCGCTGGTGCGCACGGCCACCGGTTCCACCTCCAACCTGATCGGCGGCGCGACCGTGGCGGCGCTGACCGTGACCGGTGCATTGATGATCTTCACCTTGCGCAATCGTCCTGCCTCCCGCGCGCTACAACTTGGGGCGAGTCTGCTGCCGGCCGGTATCGTGCTGATTCTGTTGGGCGTGCATAGCGCCAGTCTGTCGCTGTTCTTCTTCGGCACGCTGGTGGCCGGTTGTGGCTTTGGCTCGGGTTTCCTCGGAACGGTACGCAGTCTGGTGCCGCTGGCATTTCCCCATGAGCGTGCCGGATTGATGTCGGCGTTTTATGTGCTGAGTTACCTGGCGTTCTGCCTGCCGGCGTTGCTGGCCGGACATTTCACCCACAGCGTGGGCCTGCTGACCACCACCGATGTGTATGGCGCGGTGCTGATTGTGCTGGCGGTCGGTGCGCTGCTGATGAGTTTCCGGGCGCAAGCGGCCAAGACTTGCAGCGCTCCATAACACCTCTGGATTCGGTTAGCCTTGGCCAGCCCCTTCTTCTCACGGACCGACGCATGAAGATCATCCGCAGCAAGACCTTCACCGCCGAGCGCGCCTGGGGCGCGCTCGACATCGCCAACATGAACGGCATCACCACGCGCCTGCACTGGACTGATCAGCCGTACAAATGGCACGTCAATGACGGTGAAGAAGTGTTTGTGGTGCTCGACGGCAAAGTGCTCATGCACTACCGCGAAGAAGGTGAGGAGAGGCAGGTCTTGCTTGATGTTGGCGACATCTTCTACGCGTCCATCGGCACTGAACACGTCGCTCATCCGCAGGGCGCGGCGCGGATTCTGGTGATCGAAACCGAAAGCAGTGTCTGACTGCATATCTACAAAACAGATAACGGTTAGAGATATTACCCGTTATATAGATATTCGATTCGGTTCTACCATGGGCTCAACCTCACCAGAGGACAGGAGTTCATGATGATTTGCCCCAACAGCGCCAAACCCGGCATCAAGCCATTCAGCCAGCTTCAGCACCCGCGTGAAGTGATTCGCCAATTCACCCCGAACTGGTTCGCCGCCACTATGGGCACCGGTGTGCTGGCGTTGGCGCTGGCGCAATTGCCGGTGTCCATTCCCGGCCTGCACGCCGTGGCCGAAGGGCTGTGGTTGTTCAACATTCTGTTGTTCGTGCTGTTTACCGTTGCCTACGCCGCCCGCTGGATTCTGTTCTTCGACGAGGCGCGGCGGATCTTCGGCCATTCCACGGTTTCGATGTTCTTCGGCACCATTCCGATGGGGCTGGCGACCATCATCAACGGTTTTCTGCTGTTCGGTCTGCCGCGCTGGGGTGAGGGCGTCATTCATCTCGTCGAAGTGCTGTGGTGGCTGGACGTGGCGATGTCGCTGGCCTGCGGTGTGCTGATCCCCTACATGATGTTTACCCGCCAGGAACACAGCATCGATCAGATGACCGCCGTCTGGCTGCTGCCGGTGGTGGCCGCGGAAGTGGCGGCGGCCAGCGGTGGACTGCTCGCGCCGCATCTCGCCGATGCCCATTCGCAACTGGTGGTGCTGGTGACCAGCTACGTGCTCTGGGCCTTTTCTCTGCCGGTGGCGTTCAGCATCCTGACCATCCTGTTGTTGCGCATGGCCTTGCACAAATTGCCCCACGAAAACATGGCGGCATCGAGCTGGCTGGCCCTGGGGCCAATCGGCACCGGCGCCCTGGGCATGTTGCTGCTGGGTGGCGACGCCCCGGCGATCTTCGCGGCCAACGGTCTGCCGGGCATCGGCGAAATGGCGTCGGGCCTGGGCCTGGTCGCCGGGATCACGCTGTGGGGCTTCGGTCTGTGGTGGATGCTGATGGCGCTGCTGATCACCGTGCGTTACCTGCGTGACGGCATTCCGTTCAACCTTGGCTGGTGGGGCTTCACCTTCCCGCTGGGCGTTTATTCGCTGGCAACCCTGAAACTGGGCAGCACGTTGCACCTGACGTTCTTCAGTGTGGCCGGTTGTGTACTGGTGACGTTGCTGGCGGTGATGTGGCTGATCGTCGGTAAACGTACGCTGCAAGGTGCATGGCGCGGCGAGCTGTTTGTTTCACCGTGCATTGCAGGTTTGAAGAAATAACCTGCAAAGATTAGGTAATGTGTGGCCTGGATCGCGGTTCGAGATTCTTATAAGCGTAGCCAGGCCACTCGCTACCTTCTCTTTCCAAAAACAACAGGGTCACACGGAAGATGAGTCACCCCTCACAGTTCAACCTGCTGCGCACCCGGCGCTTCCTGCCGTTCTTCATTACCCAGTCGCTGGGCGCGTTCAACGATAACGTGTTCAAGCAGTCGCTGATCCTCGCCATTCTCTATCGGCTGACCATCGAAGGTGACCGCTCCATCTGGGTCAACCTGTGCGCGCTGCTGTTTATTCTGCCGTTCTTCCTGTTTTCGGCGCTGGCCGGACAGTTTGGGGAAAAATTCGCCAAGGACGCGTTGATCCGTCTGATCAAGCTCGCAGAAATCGCCATCATGGCCGTGGGATCCGTCGGCTTCCTGTTCGATCACCTGTCGCTGATGCTGGTGGCGCTGTTCGCCATGGGCACGCACTCGGCGCTGTTCGGGCCGGTGAAGTATTCGATCCTGCCGCAGGCTTTGCGCGACGATGAACTGGTCGGCGGCAACGGGCTGGTGGAGATGGGCACGTTTCTGGCGATCCTGGCCGGGACCATCGGTGCCGGGGTGATGATGTCGTCGGCCAATTACGCGCCGGTGGTGTCCGCCGCGATTGTCGGCATCGCCGTGCTGGGTTATCTGGCCAGTCGCAGCATTCCCCGCGCCGCGGCGGCGACCCCGGAAATGCGCCTTAACTGGAACATCTTCAGTCAGTCCTGGGCGACCCTGAAACTCGGCCTGGGGCAGACACCTGCTGTGTCGCGCTCGATCGTTGGCAACTCGTGGTTCTGGTTCGTCGGGGCGATTTATCTGACGCAGATCCCGGCCTACGCCAAGGAATGGATGCACGGCGACGAAACCGTGGTCACCCTGATCCTTACCGTGTTTTCGGTCGGCATCGCACTGGGTTCGATGCTGTGCGAGAAGCTATCCGGACGCAAAGTCGAGATCGGCCTGGTGCCGTTTGGCTCGTTCGGCCTGACGGTTTTCGGGCTGTTGCTGTGGTGGCATTCCGGTGGAATTCCAGAAAGCGCTGTTGGCCATAGCTGGACCGAAGTGCTGAGTTTCGGCCATGCCTGGGCGGTGTTGATCGATGTGCTGGGCCTCGGGATCTTCGGCGGTTTCTATATTGTGCCGCTGTACGCGTTGATCCAGTCGCGCACTGCCGAGAACGAGCGGGCGCGGGTAATTGCGGCCAACAACATTCTCAACGCGCTGTTCATGGTGATCTCGGCGATTGTCACCATCGTGTTGTTGAGCGTGGTCAAGCTGTCGATTCCGCAGCTGTTTCTGGTGGTGTCGCTGCTCAACATCGGCGTCAACGCCTACATCTTCAAGATCGTCCCCGAGTTCAGCATGCGTTTCATGATCTGGTTGCTCAGCCATTCGATGTACCGCGTCGAGCATCGCAACCTTGAGGCGATTCCCGATGAGGGCGCTGCGTTGCTGGTGTGCAACCACGTGTCGTTCGTCGATGCGTTGCTGATTGGCGGCGCGGTGCGTCGGCCGATTCGTTTTGTCATGTACTACAAGATCTACAACCTGCCGGTGCTGAACTTTATCTTCCGCACGGCGGGGACGATTCCTATCGCCGGACGTCAGGAAGACATCCAGATCTACGAAAAAGCCTTCACCCGGATTGCCCAGTATCTGAAGGACGGTGAGCTGGTGTGCATCTTCCCGGAAGGCAAGTTGACCGCTGATGGCGAGATCAACGAGTTCAAGGGCGGGCTGACGCGGATTCTCGAAGAGACACCGGTGCCGGTGATTCCGCTGGCGTTGCAGGGGTTGTGGGGAAGTTTCTTCAGCCGCGATCCGAACAAGGGAGTGTTCCGGCGCTTGTGGTCGCGGGTGACGCTGGTGGCGGGTTCGCCGGTTGCTGTTGAAGCAGCGCAGCCAGCGGAGTTGCAGGCGTTGGTCGGGGAATTGCGCGGGACAGTCAGGTAGCTGTTGATTGTGCGGGCCTTATCGCGAGCGGGCTCGCTCCCACATTGGAACTGTAAATGCAGAACTACTGTGGGAGCGAGCCTGCTCGCGATAGCGGCAGTGAATCAGGCGCTGACCTTGAGCCCGATCAACCCGGTGACGATCAACGCCACGCTGGCCAGGCGAATCAACGCCATCGATTCGCCAAACAGAATGATCCCGGCAATCACCGTGCCCACGGCACCGACGCCAGTCCAGATCGCATAGGCCGTGCCCAGTGGCAATTCCTTCATTGCCAGACCCAGCAGGCCAAGGCTGACTGCCATGGCGGCAACGGTGAGAACGGTCGGAAGCGGACGGGTGAAACCGTCGGTGTATTTCAGGCCGACGGCCCAGCCGACTTCGAACAGGCCGGCGAAAAACAGAATGATCCAGGACATGAAAAACCTCCATCGATTGACGGGGCCGTCCCCAGATTGAAAACTCGATTGAGCCGCAGGGTCGTCCCCGCGTGGCGCACATACTACCGAAAATTGTGCGCCGCGCCTTGATCCGGGATCAGTCGGCCGCCTGTTGCGCCAGAGTCTCACGGTCTTGTTTTTCGCTCATCCGTCGGAAGTACGTCGAAAGCAGCGCCCCGGAAATGTTGTGCCACACACTGAACAGCGCGCTCGGCACCGCCGCCAGCGGCGAGAAGTGTGCACTGGCCAGCGCAGCCCCCAACCCCGAGTTCTGCATGCCGACTTCCAGCGCCAGGGACTTGCGCTGCGGCAGCGGCAGGCCGAACAGGCGCCCGGTGAAATAACCCAGCAGATAACCGAAACTGTTGTGCAGCATCACCACGGCCATGATCAGCAGGCCGGATTCGGCGATCTTCGCCTGACTGGCAGCAACCACGGCGGCAACGATGATCACGATGCTGACCACCGACACCAGCGGCAGCACTTCCACCGCGTGGCGGACCTTGTCACCGAGCACGCGTTGCGCGACCACGCCGAGGACAATTGGTAGCAGCACCACTTGCAGGATCGACCAGAACAACTCCATGAACGAAACCGGCAACCAGGCCGAGGCCAGCAGCCAGATCAGCGCCGGGGTCAGCAGCGGGGCGAGGAGGGTGGTGACGGCGGCGATGGCCACCGACAGCGCCAGGTCGCCACGGGCCAGCCAGGTCATGACGTTCGATGAGGTGCCGCTTGGGCAGCAACCGACCAGAATCACGCCGACGGCGATTTCCGGCGGCAGATGAAAGATCTGGCACAGCAGCCATGCCATCCCCGGCATGATCACGAAATGCGCGACCACGCCCAGCGCCACACGCCACGGATGGCGGGCGACGGCGGCGAAGTCGTCGAGTTTGAGGGTCAGGCCCATGCCGAACATCACCAGCCCGAGCAACGGCACGATCGCGCCTTTGAGGCCGAGGAACCAGGCCGGTTGCAGGAACGCGATCATCGCGAAAATCAGAACCCAGTAAGCGAAGGTGTTGCCGACAAAACGACTCAGTGCAGCCAGTGCGCGCATGGCCTGTTCCTTATTATGTGAAAACGCCACCGAAGCGGTGGCGTTTGAAGATAACCCAAAGACTGCGCAGAGGCTTAGATCCCCTGCGGAGTCTCTTCGCCGCCCAGTGCTTCAACCAGCGCCGGCAGGAAGTCGCCGAACGTCAGCATCATCAGGGTGAAGCTGGCGTCCAGTTGGCCGAGGGCTTCGTCGCCGCCGTCCTGTTCCGCCTGATCCTGCAGCAGATCTTCGAACTTCAGGCGCTTGACGGTCATCTTGTCGTCGAGCATGAACGACAGCTTGTCCTGCCAGGCCAGCGACAGTTGAGTCACCACCTTGCCGGTGCTCAGGTGCAGCTGGATTTCTTCGCTGGTCAGGTCCTGACGCTTGCAACGCACGATGCCGCCGTCTTCGTGGGTGTCGCGCAGTTCGCATTCGTCCAGCACGAAGAAGTCCGGGGCGGCTTGCTGGGTGGTGACCCATTCGGTCATCACGGCGGTCGGCGCGGTTTTCACGGTCAGCGGGCGAACCGGCAGGGTGCCGATCACTTCACGCAGGGTGGAGAGCAGGTCTTCGGCTCGTTTCGGGCTGGCCGAGTTGACCAGGATCAGACCCTGTTTCGGCGCGATGGCGGCGAAGGTCGACGAGCGGCGGATAAAGGCGCGCGGCAGGAAGGCCTGGATGATTTCATCCTTGATCTGATCGCGCTCCTTCTTATAGACCTTGCGCATCTGCTCGGCTTCGATCTCTTCGACCTTTTCCTTGACCGCGTCACGCACGACGCTGCCCGGCAGGATGCGTTCTTCTTTACGGGCGGAGATCAGCAGGAAGTCACCGCTGACGTGCACCAGTGGAGCATCTTCGCCCTTGCCGAACGGCGCGACGAAACCGTAGGTGGTCAACTCCTGGCTTGCACATGGACGCGCCAGTTTGGTGGCCAGTGCAGTTTCCAGCGCCTCGGCATCGACAGGCAGGTCTTGGGTCAGGCGATAGATAAGCAGGTTTTTGAACCACATGGGGTGAGTCTCTCCTTTATACAAAGGGGGGCATTATTGTCTTCGCCGGGTCATAGGCCAACCCTTCTCTAAGCCTTTGGAAGGGCTGAGAAAATTATTTAAAAAAGTGCTTGCCAGAGGTTGGGTCGCTCCGTAGAATGCGCGCCACACCGAAGCGAAGGGTGATTAGCTCAGCTGGGAGAGCGTCTGCCTTACAAGCAGAATGTCGGCGGTTCGATCCCGTCATCACCCACCATTCGTTTCAAGTGTTTAGCGCAGCGGTAGTTCAGTCGGTTAGAATACCGGCCTGTCACGCCGGGGGTCGCGGGTTCGAGTCCCGTCCGCTGCGCCATATTCGGTAACCTGGAACACTGAACGCCAGGTCACCACGGAAAAACCCGCCAAGGCGGGTTTTTTTCTGCCTCGAGTTGTACATGCGGGATGTGTCGTTTCACGGTTTTCGGATTTATTTGAAAAAAACTTCAATTAAATCAACACATTACGAAAATCTGTGGCATAATGCGCCCCGTAACGAAGCGAAGGGTGATTAGCTCAGCTGGGAGAGCGTCTGCCTTACAAGCAGAATGTCGGCGGTTCGATCCCGTCATCACCCACCATTCGTTTCAAGCGTTTCGCGCAGCGGTAGTTCAGTCGGTTAGAATACCGGCCTGTCACGCCGGGGGTCGCGGGTTCGAGTCCCGTCCGCTGCGCCATATTCGGTAATCTGGAACACTGAACGCCAGATCACCACAGAAAGCCCGCCTAGCGCGGGCTTTTTGCTGTCCGGGATTTGGCTTTTGCCGGCCTGAACATGAGAAAGCGACCTTTGAAGGTCGCTTTTTTCGTTTCTGGCGCTGCTATTGCGCCGAGTTGCGGCTGTGGCGGTAATCGCTGACCGCTTCATACACCGCCTTGCGCAGGCGGTTGATCCCGCCAATCGGGCGATGAGCGTCGATGCCGAACCAAGGGTTGAAGGAAAGGTTGTCGCATTGCAGGTTCAGCGCCGGGGTGTCGAAGTCCTGCGGGGGCAGGGTGATCCGCGCCACTGTCTGGAATGGGCTGTCCTGCTCGCGCCATTCGATGCTGGTGTCTTCGATCGGCATGTACTTGTTCGCGTCCTGCCGCTGAATTTGCAACACGAAACACGCCGGAATCCGGTCGGTGGACAGCTGTTGATTCAGCGCATTGCGCAGGAAGTTCGGCAGATCGTGGTTCTGTTTCGGCAAGGTATAAGCGGGGCAGCGCTCCGGATCCGGCATCACCCGGAACTTGGCATTGGCCTCGCCGAACTTGTAGGGCGATACCGAGAAATAGGTCGTGCGGGTCGGGCTTTCCGGCGGTGGCGATAGGGTTGCCAATGCAATGAACAAATGCCGGATCTGCCAGCTGCGCGGATCCCACCCCGGAAAAAACGCCATGACCTTCTTGCCGTCAGCCTGCGCCGCCACATTCTGACGATACTCGGCGACATCGCTGACAAAGAAGTTCGGGTGACTGAACATCACGAAATCCTGCTCGTGCAGCCCCTGACGGTCCCCCAGCAACTGCTTGCCCGGCACATCGAGCAATTTGAGCGCCATGCCCCGGGCATCGCGGATGCTGTCGAATTGCGGATAGGCGTTGCCGTTGGACAGGCGCATCGTCGCTTTCCACAGCTTGCCCGGTTCGCTGAAAACGCCCTGGCGCAATTCCTGAGCCAGATCCGGCAACACCTGCACATCGGCCTTCACGCAGCCATGAGCCTTGGCATGTGCATCGCGCAGGTAGCGGGTGCTTTCGCGGTGCTGATCGACGATGCGCACGGCGGTCTGAATCACGTCCTGGGTCATGGCGGCTTCGCCATCTGGAATCTGCTCCAGCGCCGACACCGGGCCACGGTGCTGCCAGGCGAACCACGCGCTGGTCAGGGCCCAGCCGATCAGGCCGATCACCAGCAGGATCAACAGGGTTTTACCCAGTAACCGTCCCAGCCAGAGCCAGAAACGCGCCAGTATCGAAGGTCTTGTGAAGGAATTGAAGATCATGGCAGTTGCGCCTCCAGCGGGCCGCCCAGCACTTTCAGGTATTCCAGCAGCGCCCAGCGCTCTTCTGGCTGCAGCAGTCGGCCGATGACGCCGTTGCCGCGCTCGCCGGCGCGGAATTCGTGGCCGCTGTTGTGGTTGCCGGTGATGCGGGTGTCGAACAGGAAACCGTTGGTGAAGGCTTCGGTGCGGTAGCCCAGATGGCGCGGGTCGTATTCGAAGGTGCCTTTATAGAAGGTGGTGGCGCGCTCGTCCTGAGGCGACAGCAACTGATAAAGGCTCGGCACCGAGCCGTTGTGCAGGAACGGGGCCGTGGCCCATACGCCGGCAAGCGGACGCGCCTTGTAGGCAACTTTTTCGCGAACGCCGATCGGCAGACCGAAGCCGTCGAGCTGTGGTTTCTCGGCGGCGGTGACGCCTGCTTCACGGTACGCACGGTTTTCCACGAAGGCGGTGACGTAAGCCAGTCCCTTGGCCACTGACAGCTGGCTGAGGTCCAGCGGTTCCTTGGGTTTGGGGTGCAACTTCACGTCCATTTGTTCGAGTTCCGCCGGGTTCCATTGCAGGGCGGTCAGGTCGAAACGGTGATTGGCAATGTTGTTGGCGGAGTTCGGGTCGGTGCCGATGACGTCCACCGGGAGCATGCGCAGATGTTGCACCCAGCGCTCGCCGTCCTGGGTCTGGCGCGGTACGTGGCACCCGGCGCAATTCTCGGCGAACAGGGCTCGCCCCTTGGCTGCCAAGGGTTTGTCGACGAGCCCAAGTACCTCTTCAGGCCAGGCTGGCGGTCGCAGTTTTTGCAGGGTTTCTTCGATCGTGTGCAGATCACGCACACGCACGCTGGAGGCATAGCGGTCATCGCCCTGCAGCGGCTGGCCGTTGGCGTCGAAGAAATTCAGGGTGGCGCCGACGCCCAAAGCCTCGCCGATATTGCGCGCCATCGGTTGTTGCGCCGAACCGTTCCACTGCACCCAGTCGAACGTCCACATGTCCCACAGTTGCGGGTAATCCACCGGGGCGTTGGCCACGCGGTAGTTGTCCGGGGAAATCGCGTCGCCGAAGGTCGCGTTGGCGATACGCCCGAACGCGTCGGTGCGGCCCGGGCCTTCTTCGGTGGGGTAGAGGCCGCGATGGGTGTCGTTCCAGGCCACTTTGATGAAGTTGTTCAGTGAGTGTTTGAAGTCTTTGCGCAGTTGTTCGTGGCGGGCGTCGTAGTCGTTGCCCAGCACGTGGCGAGCGAAGCGTTCGAATTTCCACGGGTTGTAGTAAGTCGAGGTAAGACTGGCGACCAATGCCTGTCCGAAACTGCCGCCGCGCAATGTAGGAACGCTGGAGGGCAACACATGCTGGGCCGAGCCGCCGTCAATACGGATTGCCTGGCCATTGAAGTGCAGTTCACCGGTGTGGCAGGCCGCACACGTGATGTCGAGATATTGCTCGGCGCTGCCGGGATTCTGGTGCCGGGCGAAACCTACCGGCAGATTCCCCGGGTTGTCCGGCGTGGCTTTCTGCTGCGGATCGATCAGAAAGCCGAAGCGCGCGAGGTATTCCGGGGAGGCAAAACGTTGCTGCGAGAATGGCAGCTCCAGCGCCTGAAACCATTCGTAACGAAGGCCTTTGACCTGCGTTCCCTGCGGAGTGAAGTAGTAGGTCTGGCGCTCTTGCTCAGTCCACTGGTTCAGGTAATGCACCTGTTTTGCGGGCGCAGGGAAGGGCAATCTCGGATTGGCGACATAGTAAAGAACCACCGCCAGGACCAGTCCCAGCAGCACCACGATCAGCGTCAGCACACGGTATAAGAGGCGCAAGATGAACATCCTTGTCGAGTTGTTGCGCTGTTATGCCTGAGCCGAGTCATGTGCGGCAAGTGGCCATTACGCCAAGTGTTGTGGGAAGCGGCATCAATTGCTGTCGGCGAAAGATGACAGAAGCTTCATCGTGCCTTTCGCCAAATGCTTTTTAATCCCTGAACTTATCGGAAGATTCCTGCTCTCATGCCGGTAGCCATTGGTCGTGGCGGCCTGATAAGCTCGCGGCTTTACTCGATTGCCCTTTCGGCGCATGAACAAGGAAATAGCATGAAACAGCATCGGTTGGCGGCGGCGGTTGCCCTGGTTAGCCTGGTACTCGCGGGTTGTGATTCGCAGACCAGCGTAGAGCTGAAAACCCCGGCGCAAAAAGCTTCCTACGGTATCGGCCTGAACATGGGCAAGAGCCTTGCTCAGGAAGGCATGGATGATCTGGACTCCAAAGCGGTAGCCCAGGGCATCGAAGATGCCGTCGGCAAGAAAGAACAGAAGCTGAAAGATGAAGAACTGGTCGAAGCTTTCGCCGCGCTGCAAAAGCGTGCCGAAGAGCGCATGGCCAAGATGAGCGAAGAGTCGGCAGCCGCCGGCAAGAAATTCCTCGAAGAAAACGGCAAGAAAGCCGGCGTGACCACCACCGCTTCCGGTCTGCAGTACGAAGTGGTCAAGAAAGCCGACGGCCCACAGCCTAAGCCGACCGACGTCGTGACCGTTCACTACACCGGCAAGCTGACCAACGGCACCGTTTTCGACAGCTCCGTCGAGCGCGGCAGCCCGATCGATCTGCCGGTCAGCGGTGTGATCCCGGGTTGGGTAGAAGGCCTGCAACTGATGCACGTTGGCGAGAAGTACAAGCTGTACATCCCTAGCGATCTGGCTTACGGCGCACAATCGCCGAGCCCGGCAATCCCGGCCAACTCGGTTCTGGTTTTCGACCTGGAACTGCTGGCCATCAAGGATCCAGCCAAAGAAGACGCCGCCGCCAAGTAATCTGCGCCGGTTTCAACAACAACGCCTCGCTTATGCGGGGCGTTGTTGCATCTGGACGATGGTCGGCGTAAACAGACCGAACCGATGCCGGTCATGGCAGTCCTAGACTTTAAGGTTGCCCGCGCTAGACGCCCGGGGCTGCCAAGTCAATGAAATATTGAGATTTTTTATGTGAGTAAAAAACGCCCGATCTGAGCGCAGCCCTTATGAAACGGGGCTCTCAGCGCTGAAATGCAGCTCTGTTCACAAGGTTATCCACAATTTGTGTGGATAACATTTCAACGGGAGAAATAAATGAAAGCGCCGTGGAATTTCGCCCGATTCCTGCCTTTGGCCGGACGCCTGCTGGCTCGAGGTCGCTTGCCGACCTTGTTGTTCGCCGTGGCCAGCAAAGGCGCCGCTCAGGGCAATCGTCTCGGCAAGCTGAAGGACGATCTGCGTCTGTTGCAGGCGTTGTGTCTGGCGTACTGGCGCGGCGAGTACCGTGCGATCAGCGCCAAGGCCATCGTTTCGGTGGTGGCGGGTCTGATGTACTTCCTCAGTCCGGTGGATGCGATCCCGGATTTCATTCCCATGTTCGGCATGCTCGATGACATCGCCGTCCTCGCCTGGCTGATGAAAACCCTCGACGATGAACTGAATGCCTTCCGCCTGTGGCGCCAGCGCCAGGCTCCGGAAAAGCTCAGAGTGGTCGAGCGTCTGCCCGATACACCCGAGCAACTTCAGCTTCAGGGGCCGAAAAAGTCCTGAATCGCGACAGCCTCGTACACAGATAGATACCCCCCACGACCTTGGCCGCTGTTAGGATTACACTTCTAGGGAAAAGTGCCGACTCGCTAAGTGTTGTTGTCCTACGGGGTAGTCATGGATATTCAGATAATTGCACGCGATGGCGAGCCCGAATATGCGGTTCTGCCATGGGCTCAGTATCAGGCTCTACTGAAAGCAGCAGGCATCAACGAAGCACCGTCGCAACTGGCTCCAGCGCCGCTTGCGGCAACCCCGGACCCGATTCTTCCAGGTCTGGATCAGTTACGCAGTTTGCGCGAAGGGAAGGGCATCGCCATCGAGGCGCTGGCCCGCACGGTAGGCATCAGCCCGTCTTACCTGGCCATGATCGAAAGTGGCGAGCGTCTGCCCGACGCCGCGATTCGCCGCAGCCTGGCCTGGGAGTTGACGGTGCCAGGGTGGAGGGAACAATCGTGAGCGTACGCATCAGTCGTCAACATTGGGACGGATTGCTGGGGGAGCTGGATCAGGCGCGCAGGCAGCGCCATCTTTTGACTTATCGAGCCTTGCTTGAACGCCTGCAACTGCCCACGCCGGCCATGCAGACATTGACCGCGGCACTTGAGCATCTCGCCGCACTGGACGCGAAAGCCGAACAACCGTTGCGCAGCTCGCTGGTGATCAGCCAGGGTGCCAGCCGCCTGCCACGCACCGGTTTCTTTGAGTGTGTCGAGCGTCTGGGGCGCTTTTCCGGGCCGTCCGACGGCGTTGCCGCCGCCTCCTGGCATGCTTCGGAAGTGGTGCGGGTGTTTGAGTACGAGTACCCGGAATCGGCGGAGGCCTGAGTGTTTTTACGACTCAAGGCGCGGGCAAGTTACTGGCTGGCCCGTAGGCTGTTTCACTGGTCGTGGTTTGTCCGTCAGCCCCGCGGCTGGCGCTGGCTCGAAGGGCAGTTTGCGCGCATGGCCAATCTGGGCGATGTCGGCGCGCAGAGTTTTTACGGGCACATCCTGACGTTTCGCGGGGTTGGCCTGGGCGCACGTGAGGAAGGTGTGCGGTTGTTGCGACTGGCTGCGCTGGCCGGGGATGGCAAGGCGGCGTATCAAGTCGGTGTCATCAGTCTTGCAGGTACGCCGAGCAAAGCGCCAGATCCTTCGGAGGCCGCTCGCTGGTGGACCATGGCCGCGAAGGCCGGGCATCCGTTGGCGGAGCTCAAGTTGAAAGAGCTGGCCGGCCGAGACGCTTCTCAATAAGCAAATCATCTGTTCCGTGAACGGGGCGTGAGGGAAACCTCCCGCCCCGTTTTTGCGTCTGCAGTTCGATAAAAATCAGTTACAGACTTCTCCTACATCCTTCGCCTACTCGCCTGACTTCTTTTCTGTTTGATCCCCCGCAAAGTCCCTCGCCTGATTTTTGCGCGAGGGAACGCACATGTTTGACCCGGTTTTTCGTTTCGCCATGCGCATGGAGATGCGCTGATGGATGCCGTCACCCGCATCGAGCAAGAACTCGACAGCTTTCCCCGCACCCTCGATCTCTATCGCGAACAGCTGAAGCACTGGCTCAGCCGCTCGGCAGACACTGTCAGTCATACGGCCGATCTGCCGTCGCTGATGGGGATGGAGCGGATCATCCGTTTCGGCGAGCGCAGCACGGCGGTTGCGATAGACGACGGCCGTTTTTCTTCTGCGGTCGTGCAATGCCCGGAAAGCGGGCCGATGGAGATCGAGAGCAAGTTCGAGTCGGCGTACGACATTCCGTTGGGCGACATCGTTGTCGATGTGGTGGCGGTGGAGGGCGGTGCAGTCGAGTCGGTCACCCTCAATGCTCAGGGCAAAGGGGAGTTCACCGGTGAGGCGGGCAAGTTCTACCGGGTGGTGGTGCACGGCGAGGCCAGCGAGCAGCAGGTTGATGCGCTTTTCGAATCCTACGATGGCCTGACTCGGCAGCTGGATGGCTGGCTGCGCAGCGAGTGGCAGGGATTCAAGCCGCAATGGTCGCAGTCGGTGGCCACCGCGGCCGGGAACGGCATGCTGGCCGGGAGCTGGGCAGCGATCGAGGGAGTGTGGGACAGCATCGGGTTGCTGTCGGAAATTCTCCAGGATCCTGGGAAGTTTGCCGAGCGGTTGGGCAGTGGCGCCGCACAGTTGATCGCGCTGGCAGAAACAGCGCCTGAAATGATGGAGAAGCTTCAGTTACTGGTCAGTGACGAGGCGGCGCTGTGTTTGTTGCTGCGTACTTCCAGCCTCTGGCTGGAAATGCTGCCTCCCAATGAGATTGCCGGGAAAACCGCCGAGGCGGTATCGATGGTGGTGGTTCAACTGCTGATCGATGTGTTGATCGGCGTTGTGCTGACCTTTGTCGGTGCCGGGGCGGGGATTGCGTATCTGACCTTGCGTCTGGCGGAGCGTGGCGCTCAGTTGCTGTCGGCGGTGGCGCGCCTGGTGAAGGCGATGTTCGGCATCGTCAGCACCTTCATCGGCTACGTGAACCAGTACAAATCCGTCGCCGCACGGGGCATTGCTGCCGGGGTGAAAAAGGGGCGCATGCAATTGCGCTGGGATGCCCGGCGCAATGCCTTCCTGAAAAAAGACGAGCACCACGACGACAAGCCGGATCAGGCGAAGAACCCCAACGGTGACAGTGCCGATTGTGCGCCGCTGACCTGCACCAACGGCTGTCCGGTGTCGATGGTCACCGGCGAAGAGTTGTTGACACTGACCGATGGCGTGCTCGATGGGCTGTTGCCGTTCGAGTTCAGCCGCTTGTACCGCAGCAGCGCGGCCGAGATTGATGTCGGGCTGGGGTTTGGCTGGAGTCATTCGCTGGCGCATCGGCTGGAGGTTGATGGCGATGGCGTGGTCTGGATTGACCACGAGAACCGGCGTACGCGGTTTCCGCTGCCGAGTGTCGAGCGGCCGGCGATACACAACAGCCTGTCGCGGGCGGCGATCTTTCTCGGGGATGAGCCGGAGGAGTTGATTGTTGCGCTGGCGGGGGACGCGGCGCGGTTTTATCACTTTCGGGC
>NZ_RRZJ01000031.1:0-72984 GCF_004368175.1 Pseudomonas sp. CH235 | reverse complement strand
CATCGGAAGGCTGAGTGGAGGGATTTATCCGGGGGTGGGAGCGCAGCGACCGTGCGGCGAAGCCGCATGCATCGAGAGGAGGTGCAGCGAAGCAAACCGTAGGCGATGCCCCCGGATGAATCCCGGAGCGAAGGAACCCCGAGCCCCAGCGAGGGGCCGAACGCCGGGGCCCAGACCTTTGGTTACTTTGGGGCGTTTGCCAAAGTGACCCGCCGTAAGGGCGGAACCATAAGCCGCCGCACCCAAAGAAACGGATATTCACCCAACCCAAACCCCAAACAACAAAAAACCCGCTGAAATCACTCTCAGCGGGTTTTCCATTTCAGTAGCCAAGGAAGATCAAAAATCCTCCAGCCGCCACACTTCATAAGCCGGCGTCTCGTAGGGATGGCTCAACTTAAGAGCCGCCACTACCGCGCGAATCAACTCATCGCCAACAACAAGCTCAACCTTCCACTCCTCGACCCGCTCAAACCGCCCCGCCTCACCAATGAACGGCTGACTGCCGTCCAAAGGCCGAAACTGACCAGATCCAAGCACCTGCCAAGCACAGTGGTCATAATCACCGATCCGCCCACCACCGGCAGCGAATACAGCCTCCTTGACCACCTCGACATGACTGTCGGGAACAAAAAACGCGAGCTTGTACACAGCGCTTAGTTCACCCACACACGAGCATTACGGAACATACGCATCCAAGGAGCGTCTTCGTTCCAGTCTTCCGAACGCCACGAGTTCTGCACGGCACGGAACACACGCTCCGGGTGCGGCATCATGATCGTCACACGGCCATCACGGCTGGTGAGGCCGGTGATCCCGCGCGGCGAGCCGTTCGGGTTGGCCGGGTAGGCTTCGGTGACCTTGCCGTGGTTGTCGACGAAACGCATCGCCACGCAACCCGACAGATCGGCTTCGAGCAGTGCCTCTTCGCTTTCGAATTCGGCATGGCCTTCACCGTGAGCGATGGCGATCGGCATGCGCGAACCGGCCATGCCCTGCAGGAAGATCGAGTTCGATTCCTGAACCTGAACCATCGCCACGCGCGCTTCGAACTGCTCGGAGCGGTTGCGCACAAAGTGCGGCCAGAATTCGCTGCCCGGGATCAGCTCGTGCAGGTTGGACATCATCTGGCAACCGTTGCACACGCCAAGGGTGAAGCTGTCGTTACGCTCGAAGAAGCCCTGGAACGCATCGCGGGCACGGCTGTTGAACAGCGCGGATTTGGCCCAGCCTTCACCGGCGCCGAGAACGTCGCCGTAGGAGAAACCACCGCAGGCCACCAGACCTTTGAACTCGTTCAGGTCGACACGGCCGGCCAGAATGTCGCTCATGTGCACGTCGATCGCATTGAAACCGGCGCGGTCGAACGCAGCCGCCATTTCCACCTGACCGTTGACGCCCTGCTCACGCAGTACGGCAACCTGTGGGCGGATGCCTTTCTTGATGTAAGGCGCGGCGATGTCCTGGTTGACGTCGTAGCTCAGCTTGACGCTCAGGCCCGGGTTATCTTCTTCCAGCAGCGCATCGAACTCTTGCTCGGCGCAGTCGGCGTTGTCGCGCAGACGCTGGATCTGGTAGCTGGTCTCGGCCCACTGACGTTGCAGCAGACGACGCTGGCCTTCGAACACGGTGTCACCGTTGAAGGTGATGTTGATCTGGCCGTTATTGATCGGCTGACCGATCACGGAAACGCAGTCGCCCAGACCGGCAGCGCTGAATTGGGCGAGGATGTCCGGGGTGGCGTCCTGGCGAACCTGAATCACGGCACCCAGTTCTTCGTTGAACAGGATGGCGGCGATTTCAGCGGAGCTTTCGGCAACGCTGTCCAGGTTCAGGCTCAGACCGCAGTGGCCGGCGAAGGCCATTTCCACCACGGAGGTCAGCAGACCGCCGTCGGAACGGTCGTGGTAGGCCAGCAGGTGGCCGTCGGCGTTGAGGCCCTGGATCACTGCGAAGAAGGCTTTCAGGTCTTCGGCGTCGTCGACGTCCGGCGCCTGCTTGCCGAGCTTGCCGTGAACCTGCGCGAGGATCGAAGCGCCCATACGGTTCTGGCCGCGACCGAGGTCGATCAGGATCAGGTCGGTGGTGCCCTTGTCCATGCGCAGTTCCGGAGTCAGGGTCTGACGGATGTCAGCCACTGGCGCGAAACCGGTCACGATCAGGGACATCGGCGAGGTGACGGTCTTGTCTTCGCCGTTGTCGTTCCAGCGGGTGGCCATGGACATCGAGTCCTTGCCGACCGGAATGGTGATGCCCAGCTCAGGGCACAGTTCCATGCCGACCGCTTTCACGGTGTCGTACAGACGCGCGTCTTCGCCCGGGTGGCCGGCAGCGGACATCCAGTTCGCCGACAGTTTGATGTCGGAGAGCTTGTTGATGCGCGAAGCGGCAATGTTGGTGATGGTTTCGCCGATGGCCATGCGGCCCGACGCCGGAGCGTCCAGCAGCGCCAGCGGAGTGCGCTCGCCCATCGCCATCGCTTCACCGGTGTAGACGTCGAAGCTGGTGGCGGTGACGGCAACGTCGGCCACCGGAACCTGCCATGGGCCGACCATCTGGTCACGGGCCACGAGGCCGGTGATGGTGCGGTCGCCGATGGTGATCAGGAAGCTTTTGCTCGCCACGGCCGGGTGGTGCAGAACACGCTCGATGCTTTCGCCGATGTCGAGGTTCGACGGATCGAAGTCATCGCCCAGCTCGGCTTCGCGAACCACCGAACGGTGCATGCGCGGCGCCTTGCCCAGCAACACTTCCAGTGGCATGTCCACCGGGTTGTTGCCGAAGTGGCTGTCGGTCACGGTCAGTTGCGGCTCGGCGGTGGCTTCACCGACAACGGCGAACGGGCAGCGCTCACGTTCGCAGATCGCCTTGAAACGCTCGAAGTCGGCCGGGCCGACCGCCAGAACGTAACGTTCCTGGGATTCGTTGGACCAGATTTCGTGCGGGGCCATGCCCGGCTCGTCGTTTGGAATGTTGCGCAGTTCGAAACGGCCACCACGGTCGCCGTCGTTGACCAGTTCCGGGAAGGCATTGGACAGACCGCCCGCACCCACGTCGTGGATGAAGCTGATCGGGTTCTTGTCACCCAGCTGCCAGCAACGGTCGATGACTTCCTGGCAGCGACGTTCCATTTCAGGGTTTTCACGCTGAACCGAAGCGAAGTCCAGATCCGCCGAGCTGGTGCCGGTGGCCATGGAGGAAGCAGCGCCGCCACCCAGACCGATCAGCATCGCCGGGCCGCCGAGGACGATCAGCTTGGAGCCGACAACGATCTCGCCTTTCTTGACGTGCTCTTCACGGATGTTGCCCATGCCACCAGCCAGCATGATCGGCTTGTGGTAACCGCGAACTTCGGCACCGTGCGGGGTGGTGATCGATTGTTCGAAGGTACGGAAGTAGCCGGTCAGGGCCGGACGACCGAATTCGTTGTTGAACGCGGCGCCGCCCAGCGGGCCTTCGATCATGATGTCCAGCGCGTTGACGATGCGCTCGGGCTTGCCGTACGGCACTTCCCACGGCTGTTCGAAGCCCGGGATCTGCAGGTTCGACACGGTGAAACCGGTCAGGCCGGCCTTCGGCTTGGCGCCACGACCGGTTGCACCTTCGTCGCGGATCTCGCCACCGGAACCGGTGGACGCGCCCGGGAACGGAGCGATCGCGGTCGGGTGGTTGTGGGTTTCAACCTTCATCAGGATGTGCACCGGCTCCTGCACCGCGCCGTACTGGCGGGTTTCCGGATCCGGGAAGAAGCGGCCGGCGACGTTGCCGACGATCACCGAAGCGTTGTCCTTGTAAGCGGACAGCACGCCTTCGCTGTGCATCTGATAGGTGTTCTTGATCATGCCGAACAGGCTTTTTTCCTGGCTCTCGCCGTCAATATCCCAACTGGCGTTGAAGATCTTGTGGCGGCAGTGCTCGGAGTTGGCCTGGGCGAACATCATCAGTTCGATGTCGTGGGGGTTGCGCTTGAGACCGTTGAAGGCGTTGACCAGATAATCGATCTCGTCTTCGGCCAGAGCCAGGCCCAGTTCGACGTTGGCTTTTTCCAGCGCGGCGCGACCGCCGCCGAGGATGTCGATGGCAGTCAGCGGCTTCGGTTCGGCGTGGCTGAACAGACCGGCAGCCTGCTCGAGGTTGGCCAGAACGATCTGAGTCATGCGGTCATGCAGTACGTCTGCAATCTGCTGCGCTTCGGTTTCGCTGAACTGACCGGCCACGTAGAACGCGATGCCGCGCTCCAGGCGCTGGATCTTGCTCAGGCCGCAGTTGCGGGCGATGTCGCTGGCCTTGCTCGACCATGGCGAGATGGTGCCGAAACGCGGCAACACCAGGAACAGACGACCGGTCGGCTCTTGAACCGGAACGCTTGGACCGTACTTCAGAAGGCGCGCAAGCACCTGCTGTTCGTCGCCGGTCAGGACGCCGGTGACTTCGGCGAAGTGAGCGAATTCAGCATACAAGCCACTGACAGCCGGAACCTTCTGGCTCAGTTGCTCAAGGAGTTTGCTGTGGCGAAAGGCAGAAAGGGCAGGAGCGCCGCGCAGGATCAACATCTTCGGGACAGCCTCGGGAAGGGGTGTGCTTTGAGGCCGTGCATTCTAGCCTAAACCGCCCTCAACATCACCCGAAACGCTACGCACGGTTGCACCCGGATGTCGAGTGGTGTTCCTGCCTTGAGGGTCAAATTTATGGGGTGTTGGAACGCGGGTTATTTTTTCTGTCACAAAATGCCTTTCGGGCCCATTCCTGCGGGGTTTCGAGCGGTTTTGTGATCCCTAGCAGACAACCCCGCAACTGTCGAGATATGGCGCCCGTTGTCCTTTGCGTATACTGCGCACATGTTTTCCCCAACGGCTTTGCGTCCGCGGTACGCCAAATGGCTGATCGCTACCGGACTCTTCCTGATGCTCAGTGGCTGTGTTGATAAACCCAACACACTCGAGCGCGTAAAGGAGGATGGCGTGCTGCGGGTGGTCACCCGAAACAGCCCCGCCACCTACTTTCAGGATCGCAGCGGTGAAACCGGCTTCGAATACGAGCTGGTGAAGCGCTTCGCCGACGATTTGGGGGTCGAGCTGAAGATTGAAACCGCCGACAACCTCGACGACCTGTTCAACCAGGTCGGCAAGCCGAACGGCCCGGTACTGGCCGCCGCCGGCCTGGTCAGCAGCGAACAGCGCAAGAAACAGGTGCGTTTCTCCCGCTCCTACCTCGAAGTCACCCCGCAGATCATCTATCGCAACGGCCAATCTCGTCCTACCGACGCCGGCGATCTGGTGGGCAAGAAGATCATGGTGCTCAAGGGCAGCACCCATGCCGAACAACTGGCGGAGCTGAAACAGAAATATCCTGGCATCCAGTACGAAGAATCCGACGCCGTTGAAGTGGTCGACCTGCTGCGCATGGTCGATGAAGGTCAGATCGACCTGACCCTGGTCGATTCCAACGAAGTGGCGATGAACCAGGTGTATTTCACCAACATCCGCGTGGCCTTCGACCTCGGCGACGCGCGCAGCCAGAGCTGGGCCGTGGCCGCCGGCGAAGACAACAGCCTGCTCAACGAGATCAACAGTTATCTGGACAAGGTGCAGAAGAACGGCACCCTGCAACGTCTGAAAGACCGCTATTACGGCCACGTCGACGTCCTCGGCTACATGGGTGCCACCACCTTCGCCCAGCATCTGCAGCAGCGGCTGCCCAAATACGAACAGCACTTCAAGGCCTACGCCAAGAAAGAGAAAGTCGACTGGCGCCTGCTGGCGGCGATCGGTTATCAGGAATCACTGTGGCAACCGGCGGTCACCTCGAAGACCGGCGTGCGCGGGCTGATGATGCTGACCCAGAACACCGCTCAGGCCATGGGCGTGTCCAACCGCCTCGATCCGAAGCAGAGCATCATGGGCGGCGCCAAGTACCTGGCCTACATGAAGGATCAGCTCGACGAGTCGATCCAGGAACCGGATCGCACCTGGTTTGCTCTGGCGGCCTACAACGTCGGCAGCGGTCATCTGGATGACGCGCGCAAACTGGCGGCCAAGGAAGGGTTGAACCCGGACAAGTGGCTGGATGTGAAAAAGATCCTGCCGCGCCTGTCGCAGAAGCAGTGGTACAGCAAGACCCGCTACGGCTACGCCCGGGGCGGCGAACCGGTGCATTTCGTGGCGAACATCCGTCGCTACTACGACATCCTGACGTGGGTGACCCAGCCGCAGCTTGAAGGCGATCAAGTGGCCGAGGGCAACCTGCATGTGCCGGGGATCGATAAATCGAAACCGGCTCAAGAGCCCGCCCCGCTTTAACCCATCCCCAATACAAATGTGGGAGCAAGTTTGCTCCCACAGGATGTTGAAACTTAGTGTTTGGCAGCCGCCAGAATCAACGCCTTCATCTCCGACACCGCCGACTTGAAGCCGACGAACAACGCGTGCGCCACCAGTGCGTGACCGATGTTCAGCTCGTTGATGCCCTTGATTGCGGCAACCGCCTCGACGTTGTGATAGTGCAGGCCATGGCCGGCATTGACGATCAGGCCCTGGGCCAGACCGAAGGCCACGCCGTCCGCCACACGCTTGAGCTCTTCAGCCACTTCGGTGGGCGTTTCGGCATCGGCGTAACGCCCGGTGTGCAGCTCGATAGCCGGGGCACCGACGCGCTTCGACGCAGCGATCTGCCGCTCGTCGGCGTCAATGAACAGCGATACCTCGCTGCCGATCTTCGACAGACGCTCGACAGCCGCCCTGATCCGCTCTTCCTGCCCCGCCACATCCAGACCGCCTTCGGTGGTCAATTCCTGACGGGTTTCCGGCACCAGGCAGATGTGCGCCGGGCGAATGCGTTCGGCGAACGCCATCATTTCTTCGGTGACGCCCATTTCGAAGTTCATGCGGGTTTGCAGCACGTCCTTGAGCAGCAGCACGTCGCGCTCCTGAATGTGCCGGCGATCTTCGCGCAGATGCACGGTGATGCCATCGGCGCCCGCCTCTTCCGCGTCCAGCGCAGCCTTGACCGGATCCGGATAGCGCGTGCCACGGGCCTGACGCAGGGTGGCGACGTGGTCGATGTTCACGCCAAGAAGAATGCGATTGCTGGTGGTCACGGATGCGCTCCTGAATGGAAAGATTCGGCGCACAGCATACACGGTGAAGGGTCTGTTGACGTCTGGGCGCGGCGGCGACGGGATGCTCACTGAGCACAGGGCAAGGCGCGAGGAACGAAGTTTGGTTTCCCCAAATGAGTTCCGAGCAACGCAGCCTTGGGCGCAGTGAGCGCCCGTCGCGCCGTGCCCAGACGTCAACAGACCCTTAGGGCTTGCGAAACAGCTCGCGACTGACCAAGGGACGACCGCCCAGATGCACGGCCAGCGCTTGTCGCATCAAGCGCTTGGCGGCGGACAACGCGCCTGGGGCCGACCAGTCGGCTTCGGCCATGGCCAGCAGTTCGGTGCCGTTGAACAGACCGGGTTGCAGCAGGTAGACCCGTTCGAGTCCGGCATCCACCTGCAAGCGATAGAGACCGTCCGCAGCGACAGGCTCGTCGTTGATGTCGGTATTCAGGGAAAAGCCATAACCAAGGTCGTCGAGCAGCCGCCATTCGAAAGAACGCAGCAACGGTTCCAGCGGCCGGCCTTCGGCCAATGCCAGCAAGGTCGCGGCGTAATGATCGAACACCGCCGGGTGCGGATCTTCGGCGGGCAGCAGGCGAATCAACAGTTCATTGAGATACAGGCCGCTGAACAGCGCCTCGCCGACCATCCACGTTGCGTTGCCGACACTCTCCATGCGCCCGACGTTCTTCAACTCACCCTTGCCGCGAAACTCCACTTCCAGCGGCACGAATGGCCGCGCCAATGTCCCGGCCTTGCCCCGCGCACTGCGCAACACCGCCCGCAGCCGACCTTGCGGCGTGAGGAAGTCCACCAATGCGCTGGTTTCGCGGTAGGCGCGGGAGTGGAGGACGTAGGCGGGTTGGGCGGGAGGCGGGCTTTGCGACATTGAGTTCTCGATGACGAAACGCAGTTTTACACACACCCCAAAACTACTGTGGGAGCGGGCTTGCTCGCGAAAGCGGTGAATCAGTCAAAGTATATGTCGACTGATACGGCGCATTCGCGGGCAAGCCCGCTCCCACAGGGGGTTCTCTGGTGTAGCAGAAAACCGGTGTTACAGGTCGCCGTAACCCAGCGAACGCAGCGCACGCTCGTCGTCGGACCAGCCGCCCTTCACCTTGACCCACAGATTGAGCATGATCTTGGAGTCGAACAGCAGCTCCATGTCCTTGCGCGCCTCGGTGCCGATGCGCTTGATGCGCTCGCCCTTGTCGCCAATGATGATTTTCTTCTGGCCGTCACGCTCGACGAGGATCAGCGCATGGATGTGCAGCGTCGCACCCTGCTGCTTGAACTCTTCGATTTCCACAGTGATCTGGTACGGCAGCTCGGCGCCGAGCTGGCGCATGATCTTCTCGCGCACCAGTTCGGCGGCGAGGAAGCGGCTGCTGCGGTCAGTGATCTGGTCTTCCGGGAAGAAGTGATCGTTCTCCGGCAGATGATCGGCGATGACCTTTTCCAGCGCATCGAGGTTGTGCCCGTGTTGCGCCGAGATCGGAATGATCTGCGCGTTCGGCAGCTGTTCCTGCAACCACGACAGATGCGGCATCAGCTCGGCCTTGTCTTCGATGCGGTCGGTCTTGTTCAGCGCGACGATCAGCGGGCCGGTCACGTACTGCACGCGCTCCAGCACCATCTGGTCTTCTTCGGTCCACTTGGTGCGGTCGACCACGAAGATCACCACGTCGACGTCTTTCAACGCCGCCGAAGCGGTCTTGTTCATGTAACGGTTCAGGGCTTTTTCGCCACCCTTGTGCATGCCGGGGGTGTCGACGTAGATCGCCTGCACGTCGCCCTCGGTCTTGATCCCGAGCATGTTGTGGCGAGTGGTCTGCGGCTTGCGCGAGGTGATCGCCAGCTTCTGGCCAAGGATGTGGTTCAGCAGCGTGGACTTGCCCACGTTGGGACGGCCGACGATGGCAACATAGCCACAGCGCGTTGCGTTTGTATCAGTCATTGCCATTCTCCACACCCAGGGCAATCAGTGCTGCGGCGGCCGCTACCTGTTCGGCAATACGACGGCTCACACCCTGACCCCGGCTTTTTTCATTCAATAGGACAACTTCGCACTCGACGAAGAAGGTACGGCAGTGCGGCTCGCCCTGGATATCCACCACTTCGTAGCGCGGCAGTTCGCAGCCGCGCGATTGCAGGAATTCCTGCAGGCGGGTCTTCGGATCCTTGTTGGTATCGACCAGCGTCAGACCTTCGAACTCGCCGGCCAGCCAGGCCAGTACACGTTCGCGGGCGACTTCCATGCCGGCGTCGAGGTAGATCGCACCGATCAGCGCTTCAAGGGCGTCGGCCAGAATCGACTCGCGACGGAAACCGCCGCTCTTCAATTCGCCGGACCCCAGACGCAGGTAATCGCCCAGATCGAAACCGCGGGCCAGCACCGCCAGCGTCTCACCTTTTACCAGCCGTGCGCGCAAACGCGACAACTGGCCTTCGCGAGCCAGCGGGAAACGGTCGAACAAGGCTTCGCCGGCAACAAAGTTGAGGATCGCATCGCCGAGGAATTCCAGACGCTCGTTATTGCGTCCGGCAAAGCTGCGGTGCGTAAGGGCCAGGACCATCAGTTCCTGATCCTTGAAGGTGTAACCGAGCTGACGCTCGAGACGGCTTAGAGAAACGCTCACGGTTTACCCACGCTGAGTTCGTGGCTGGATTCCACTGCCATCGCCGGGATACGGCGCAGGCCTGGGACAATTAACGCTGTGTTCAAAAATGACGTCCTGAATATCGTGGCTTCATGCCCCGGAGCCGGTTGTGCCGACGCCAGAAATGCATTCGGCGCTGTGGTCAACAGCGCCGTGTTTGTTTACTTGATCAGGCCGACCCGCGAGAAGTTCGGCAGGTGGCTGAGTTTCGGTTCCGGCCAGCTCATCCAGACCGCGAAGGCCTTGCCGACGATGTTCTGGTCGGGAACCATGCCCAGCAGATCCTTGGGAATGTTCGGATCATCCCAGTAGCGACTGTCGTTCGAGTTGTCGCGGTTGTCGCCCATCATGAAGTAGTGCCCGGCCGGCACGGTCCAGGTATGGTCCGGCGTGGCGCGGTAGCGGCTCATTTCCTTGCGGATCAGGTGCTCGGCGACGCCGAGTTTTTCCTTGTAGAGTTCCGCGCTGCCCAGGGTGCCCGGCTCGGAGCCGACCAGTTGTTCGGCAATCGACTCGCCGTTGACGAACAGGCGCTTGTCGGCGGTGTACCGCACGGTGTCGCCCGGCAGGCCGACCACACGCTTGATGTAGTTGACGTTCGGGTCGCTCGGGTAGCGGAACACCATCACATCGCCGCGCTGCGGGTCACCGACTTCGATGATCTTCTTGTCGATCACCGGCAAACGGATCCCGTAGGAAAACTTGTTCACCAGAATGAAGTCGCCGACGTCCAGGGTCGGTTTCATCGAGCCGGACGGAATCTGGAACGGTTCCACCAGGAACGAACGCAGCACCAGCACGATGAACAGCACCGGGAAGAACGACTTGCCGTACTCGACCAGCAGCGGTTCCTTGTTCAGCTTCTCGACCACCACCACATCAGGCTGGCTGACGCTGCCCTGATAGGAGGCGATGGCGGCACGCCGACGCGGTGCCAGGATCAACAGATCGAGCAACGCCAACAGACCGCAGACGAACACGGCAATGACCAGCAACAGCGGGAAATTTAGTGACATAGGACCTGACTATTCCAACCTGAGCACGGCGAGGAAGGCTTCTTGCGGGATTTCCACGTTGCCGACCTGTTTCATGCGTTTCTTACCGGCCTTCTGCTTCTCAAGCAGTTTTTTCTTACGGCTGACGTCGCCGCCGTAGCACTTGGCCAATACGTTCTTTCTGAGTGCCTTGACGGTTGTCCGGGCGACGATCTGACCGCCAATGGCAGCCTGGATGGCCACGTCGAACATCTGACGAGGAATCAGCTCTTTCATCTTCTCGGTCAACTGGCGACCTTTGAAGTGCGAGTTGTCACGGTGCACGATCAGCGCCAGAGCGTCGACCTTGTCGCCGTTGATCAGCACGTCCAGTTTCACCAGATTAGCCGATTGGTAACGATCGAAATGGTAGTCCAGCGAAGCATAGCCGCGGCTGGTGGATTTCAGACGATCGAAGAAGTCCAGGACCACTTCGTTCATCGGCAAGTCGTAGGTCACTTGCACCTGATTGCCGAGGAACAGCATGTCGACCTGCACACCGCGTTTCTCGATGCACAGGGTGATGACGTTGCCCAAGTGTTCCTGCGGTACCAGGATGTTGGCGCGCACGATCGGCTCGCGCATGTCTTCGATCGACGAGACGTCCGGCAGCTTCGACGGGTTGTCGACGTAAATCGTTTCACCGGTTTTCAGCACCAGTTCGAAGATTACCGTCGGCGCCGTGGTGATCAGGTCCAGGTCGTATTCGCGCTCCAGGCGCTCCTGGATGATCTCCATGTGCAGCATGCCGAGGAAGCCGCAACGGAAGCCGAAGCCCAGTGCGTCGGAGCTTTCCGGGGTGTATTGCAGCGACGAGTCGTTCAGGGTCAGCTTCTGCAGCGCTTCGCGGAAGTCTTCGAAGTCGTCGGAGCTGACCGGGAACAGACCGGCGTAAACCTGCGGCTGGATGCGTTTGAAACCTGGCAGCACCGGAACGTCCGGGGTGGAGCTCAAGGTCAGGGTGTCACCGACCGGCGCACCGTGAATGTCCTTGATGCTGGCGATGATGAAGCCCACTTCGCCGGCCTTCAGGTCAGCGGTGGCGGTGTGTTTCGGGTTGAACACGCCGACGCTGTCGACCAGGTGCACCTTGCCGGTGGACTTGACTAGGATCTTGTCGCCCTTCTTCACACGGCCATGACGCACGCGCACCAGGGAAACAACGCCCAGGTAGTTGTCGAACCAGGAGTCGATGATCAACGCTTGCAGCGGATCTTCGATGTTGCCGGTCGGCGCAGGAATGGTCGCGACCAGACGCTCGAGCACTTCGTCGACACCCAGGCCGGTCTTGGCGCTGCAGGTGACGGCGTCGGTGGCGTCGATGCCGATGATCTTCTCGATCTCGTCCTTGACGCGATCAGGCTCGGCCTGTGGCAGGTCGATCTTGTTCAGGACCGGCATGACCTCGAGGCCCTGCTCGATAGCGGTGTAGCAGTTGGCCACGGACTGGGCTTCAACGCCCTGCCCCGCATCGACCACCAGCAGCGCACCTTCACACGCGGCCAGGGAACGGCTGACTTCGTAGGTGAAGTCGACGTGGCCCGGGGTGTCAATGAAGTTCAGCTGGTAGGTGACGCCGTCTTTGGCCTTGTAATAGAGGGTAACGCTGTGGGCCTTGATGGTGATCCCGCGTTCGCGCTCCAGATCCATGGAATCCAGTACCTGGGCTTCCATTTCACGCTCGGCCAGGCCACCGCACATCTGGATGAAACGGTCAGCCAGCGTCGACTTGCCATGGTCAATGTGGGCGATGATGGAGAAATTGCGGATATGACTCAAATCACTCACGGATCAACACTCAAAAAGGCTGCAGGCTTGGCCCGCCGAAAAATAGCCGGGAATTGTACCTGATACACGGCGCAAGCGTCACGTTCGCCTGTCACCCTGATTGCATGCAAAAACGCCCCGATCTGATGACCGAGGCGTTTTCAAGGCTAAAGAGTGGGTGAAACCTTGTTCATCAACCGGCTCGACGCAACAGCCAGACACCCGCCAGCGCACACACGCCAGCCGGCACCAGCACCGCGAACAGCGGCGAGAAGCCGAAGACCAGACTGGATGGACCCAGCAGATCCTGAACGATTCGGAAGGTGAAGCCCACCAGCACACCGGTGAAAACCCGCTGACCGAGAGTCACCGAACGCAACGGACCGAAGATGAAGGAAATCGCCATCAGCACCAGCGCGGCGGTCACCAACGGCTGCAACACCTTGACCCAAAATGCCAGCCAGTAACGACCGTTGCTCAGACCCTGATCAGCCAGATAGTGGATGTAACCCCACAGACCGGTGATCGACAGCGATTCCGGCGCCATCACTACAGTGCTCAGCAATTGCGGGCTCAGCGAGACATCCCAGCGCTCGACCGGCGTGTTGACCACTTCAGTGCTGCGCTCGTGGAATTTGGTGGTGGTCACGTCGGTCAGCTGCCAGTGATCGGTGTCGAACTCGGCGCGTTTGGCGAAGCTCGAGCTCAGCAGGTGACGCTCTTTGTCGAAGTGATAACGAGTCACGCCGTACAGGCGACCGTTGGGCTGTACGGAGTTGATGTGAATGAACTCCTCGCCTTGACGGTGCCACATGCCGTGCTTGGCGCTTTGCGCGTCGCCGCTGCCTTGCGCCAGCGAACGGTTGGCCTGGGCCATGCTTTCGGTGGCCGGAGCCACGTACTCGCCGATCAGCACGCCGGCCAGCATCAGCACCAGCATCGGCTTCATCACCGCCCAGACGATGCGCCCGATGGACACACCGGCTGCGCGCATCACGGTCAGTTCGCTGCTGCTCGCCAGACTGCCGAGGCCGATCAGGCAACCGATCAGCGCCGCCATCGGCAGCATGTCGTAGAGCCGACGCGGCGCGGTCAGGAGCACGAAGCTCAGAACGTCGACCAAGGTGTAGGTGTCACTGACGTCGCCCATCTCGTCGATGAACGCAAACAAGGTTGCCAGGCCGAGAATGATCGCCAGCACTGCGATGATCGCCATGAACACGCTGCTGCCGATGTAGCGGTCGAGTTTAACCACGGGCCACCTCCAGCGCTGCGCTGCGACGGCTCGCCAGTTTCAGGCGCAGAGGTTCCCAGTACAGCAGGCCGAGGCCGATGACCAGGAAGATCGCGTGGACCCACCACAAGCCGAGCGCCGGTGGAATCTTGCCTTTCTCGAGGGCGCCGCGGGCGGCAATCAGGATGGTCAGGTAAGCCATATAAAGAAGAATCGCCGGCAGCAGCTTGAGGAAACGCCCCTGACGCGGATTGACCCGCGACAGCGGCACCGCCATCAGGGTCACGATGAACACCAGCAACGGCAGCGACAGGCGCCATTGCAGTTCGGTTTTCGAGCGGATGTCATCGCTGCCCAGCAGAGACGAGGTCGGCATGGCGTCACGGTCGGTGACTTCCTCGCTGACATCCGGCTTGGGCAGCAGCACGCCGTAGGTTTCGTAGTGGATGGCGCGATAGTTGGCCTGACCCGGGCTGCCGTCGTAGCGGTAGCCGTTGTCGAGGATCAGGTAGCGGTTGCCGTCGGGACGCACTTCCTGACGCCCCTTTTCCGCCACCAGCACGGAAATCCCGCGATCTTTCTGGTTGGCGCCGAGGTTCTTCTGCGAGATGAACACGCTGCCAAGATTAACCCGATCATCGCTCAGGGTTTCGGTGTAGGTCACCCGCGTACCGTCGCGCAGGGCCTGGAAGCGGCCGGGCTCGAGGGTGTCGAACTCGGTCAGGGCGTCCTGCTTGTTCAGCAGCAGCTGGAACTGGTTGGCGCCTTGCGGGGCCAGGCTCAGGCTCAGCCATGCAACCACCAGCGCCACCAGGGTGGCCGGAAACAGAGTCATGCGAAGCAGACGCTGCTGGCTCATGCCGGTGGCCGAGAGCACGGTCATCTCGCTTTCCAGGTACAACCGGCCGTACGCCAGCAGGATCCCGAGAAACAGGCCCAGCGGCAGAATCAGTTGCAGGAAGCCCGGCAGACGGAAGCCCATGATCAGGAACAGCGATCCCGGATCGAGCTGGCCTGCGGCGGCCTGGGCAAGGTATTTGATGAAGCGACCGCTCATGATGATGACCAGCAGCACGGCGCTTACCGCACTCAGGGTCAACAGGACTTCGCGGGACAGATAACGGAAGACGATCAAACCAGACACTCCAGGGTTGTCAGGCTAAGGCGGCCAAACAAGCAAACGTATCGACGGGCCCGCAAGGCAGAGCCGTCGAAAAAAGATGCGGCATTATCCTGTGATTGAGGGCGCCTGTCACTGCGCACACTCACGCAAGCGTGCAATCCGTTGAAGATCGTACTACCGAGGGTTGTCAGGCGCGGTGAGCGAGGTTCAAACTGCCGCCTCTGTCGCAGGCACTGGCCTGCGCCTCTTCTCTCTATAAGCAGGCGACGGCGGGCACCGTCGAACGCCTGCGTGTTGACCATTCATTCAGGGATCCGGACATGGAACTGGTTGTAAAAAGCGTTAGCCCAGAAACGTTGAAAACCGCCACCCTGGTGGTTGCCGTCGGCGAAGGCCGCAAACTCGGTGTTGCCGCCAGGCAGGTCGACGAACTGAGCGGTGGCGCCATCAGCGCCGTGCTCAAGCGTGGCGATCTGGCCGGCAAGGTCGGCCAGAGCCTGTTGCTGCACAGCCTGCCGAACCTGAAAGCCGAACGCGTGCTGCTGGTCGGCGTGGGCAAGGATGAAGAACTGGGCGACCGTCCGTTCCGCAAGATCGTCGCCGGCATCCTCAACACCCTTAAAGGCCTGGCCGGCAGCGATGCCGTCCTGGCACTCGATGAAATCATCGTCAAGAACCGCGACAGCTACGGCAAGACCCGCCTGCTGGCCGAAACCCTGGTCGACGGCGAATACACCTTCGACCAGTTCAAGAGCCAGAAAGCCGAACCGCGGGCCCTGAAGAAGATCACCCTGCTGACCATCAAGGCCGCTCAGGCCGAAGTGCAGCGCGCCGTGAACCACGCCACCGCGATCGCCAACGGCATGGCGTTCACCCGTAACCTGGGCAACCTGCCGCCGAACATCTGCCACCCGACTTTCCTCGGCGAGCAAGCCAAGAACCTCGGCAAAGAGTTCAAGGATCTGAAAGTCGAAGTCCTCGACGAGAAGAAGATCAAGTCGCTGGGCATGGGTTCGTTCTACGCCGTCGGCCAGGGCAGCGCCCAGCCGCCGCGCCTGATCGTCATGCAATACAACGGCGGCAAGAAATCCGAGAAGCCGTACGCACTGGTTGGTAAAGGCATCACTTTCGACACCGGCGGCATCAGCCTGAAACCGGGCGCCGGCATGGACGAAATGAAGTACGACATGGGTGGCGCCGCCAGCGTGTTCGGTACTCTGCGCGCCGTGCTGGAACTGAAACTGCCGATCAACCTGGTGTGCATCCTGGCTTGCGCCGAGAACATGCCGAGCGGCAACGCTTCGCGTCCGGGCGACATCGTCACCACCATGAGCGGCCAGACCGTGGAAATCCTCAACACCGACGCCGAAGGCCGTCTGGTGCTGTGCGATGCCCTGACCTACTCCGAGCGCTTCAAGCCGCAAGCGGTAATCGACATCGCCACCCTGACCGGTGCCTGCGTCGTTGCGCTGGGCGCCCACACGTCGGGCCTGCTGGGCAACAACGACGAGCTGATCGAGCAACTGCTGAGCGCCGGCAAGGCTGCCGACGACCGCGCCTGGCAACTGCCGCTGTTCGATGAATACCAGGAGCAGCTGGACAGTCCGTTCGCCGACATCGCCAACATCGGCGGTCCTAAGGCCGGCACCATCACCGCTGCCTGCTTCCTGTCGCGCTTCACCAAAAACCTGAACTGGGCGCACCTGGACATCGCAGGCACCGCCTGGACTAGCGGCGGCAAGGACAAGGGCGCCACTGGCCGTCCGGTTCCGCTGCTGACCCAGTACCTGCTGGACCGCGCCAAAGCCTGAAACCGATGACTGCGAGCGGCGCCTCTCTTGAGGGGCGCTGCTTGCAGCTCAGGAACCGCAATGACCAAAGTCGACTTTTACATCCTGCCCAGCGCCGATCCTTCGGCTCGCCTGGACTTTGCCTGCAAGCTCACCGATAAAGCCTGGCGCATGGGCCATCGCATCTACCTGCATTGCAGCGATGCCGCCCAGCGTGATGATCTCGATGCGCGACTGTGGGCTTTCAAGGGCGAAACCTTCGTGCCTCACGGCCCGGCTGAAAGCGAACCGGAAGGACTGATCGTGTTGGGACTGGGCGAGGACTGTGGCCAGCACGCGGACTTGCTGGTCAACCTCGATCTGAAAGTCCCGGTTTTCGCCAACCAATTCGCCCGGGTGGCGGAGGTTGTGGTGGAAGATCCGGCGATTCGCACTGCGGCGCGGGAGAGTTTCCGTTTCTACCGCGAACAGGGCTATCCTCTGCAAGACCACCGTTTACAGCGACTCTGAGTACGCCGATGGACACTCCAAAACCGCTGCAAAAACCCGCGCACCTGCTGGATGACCTCGAGTCGATCCGCCAGCTGCTCGGGGATGACAACCTGCAACCGCCACTGCTGACCGACACGGTCGATGATGGCGAACAGGAACAGATTCCGATGTTGTTCGATTCGGTCGACAACGCACCGCAAGCCGTCGAAGCTGCACCCGCGCCGACGCCAGCCCCGCAGCCTGCCGCTGCGCCTGTGGATAAAGGCCCTGACGCCCTGCTGCACCTGGACAGCGAACTGCGCGCCGCGGCGCAACTGATCATGCAGGACGTGATCGACGACTTCGCTCCGCACATCGAAACGGAAATCAAACGTCGCCTCGAGGCGCGGATGGAACGGCTTCTCAGCCAATACGAATAATCCCCAATCTCCTGTGGGAGCTGACCCGCCAGCGATAGCATCACTGCGGTTTTCCTGAAAAACCGCGGCGCCTGCATCGCTGGTAAGCCTGCTCCCACATTTAAGTCTCCACCCGGCCCGCCCCGCTCGCCCTGCGCCCCATGCCCCGCTATACTTCCCGGCTTTTCCTGAATAAATGCCAATAGGGTCCCGCCGCGCATGGATAAGACCTACCAGCCGCACGCCATTGAAACTTCCTGGTACAACACCTGGGAGTCCGAGAACTACTTCGCCCCGCAAGGCGCGGGCGACTCCTACACCATCATGATCCCGCCGCCGAACGTCACCGGCAGCCTGCACATGGGTCACGGTTTCAACAACGCGATCATGGACGCCCTGATCCGTTTCCGTCGCATGCAGGGTCGCAACACCCTGTGGCAGCCGGGCACCGACCACGCCGGTATCGCCACGCAGATGCTGGTGGAGCGTCAACTCGAAGCCCAGGGCCAGAACCGCCACGATCTGGGCCGGGAAAAATTCCTCGAGAAAGTCTGGGAGTGGAAGGATCAGTCCGGCGGCAACATCAGCCGTCAGATCCGCCGTCTCGGCTCGTCCGTGGACTGGAGCCGCGAGCGCTTCACCATGGACGACGGCCTCTCGGAAGCCGTTAAAGAAGCCTTCGTGCGCCTGCACGAAGACGGCCTGATCTATCGCGGCAAGCGCCTGGTCAACTGGGATACCAAACTGCACACGGCGATTTCCGACCTCGAAGTGGAAAACCACGACGAGAAAGGTTTCCTGTGGAACCTGAAATACCCGCTGGCCGACGGCGCGAAAACCGCTGAAGGCAACGATTTCCTGATCGTCGCGACCACCCGTCCGGAAACCATGCTCGGCGACTCCGCCGTCGCGGTGAACCCGAACGACGAGCGCTACAAAGCCCTGATCGGCAAATTTGTCGAGCTGCCGCTGGTCGGCCGCCGCATCCCGATCATCGCCGACGATTACTGCGATCCTGAATTCGGCACCGGCTGCGTGAAAATCACCCCGGCCCACGATTTCAACGACTACGAAGTCGGCAAGCGCCACAACCTGCCGCTGCTGAACATCTTCGACAAGAACGCCAACGTGCTGCCGGCAGCGCAAGTGTTCAACCTCGACGGCACGCTGAACGACAGCATCGACGGCAAGATTCCGGCCGAATACGCCGGTCTCGAGCGTTTCGAAGCGCGCAAGCAGATCGTTGCCGCATTCGACGCCGCCGGCCTGCTGGTGAGCGTCGACGACCACAACCTGAAAGTACCGAAAGGCGACCGCTCCGGCACCGTCATCGAGCCGTGGCTGACCGACCAGTGGTACGTTTCCACCAAGCCGCTGGCCGAGCCTGCGATTGCTGCCGTTGAAGACGGCCGTATCCAGTTCGTGCCGAAGCAGTACGAAAACATGTACTTCTCGTGGATGCGCGACATCCAGGACTGGTGCATCAGCCGTCAGCTGTGGTGGGGCCACCGGATTCCGGCCTGGTACGACGAGTCAGGGAAGGTCTACGTCGGTCGCGACGAAGCCGAAGTGCGCGCCAAGCACAACCTCGGTCCGGACGTTGCGCTGCAACAGGACAACGACGTTCTCGACACCTGGTTCAGTTCGGGCCTGTGGACGTTCTCCACGCTGGGCTGGCCGGAAAAGACCGAGTTCCTGAAGAAATTCCACTCCACCGACGTGCTGGTCACCGGTTTCGACATCATTTTCTTCTGGGTTGCCCGGATGATCATGCTGACGATGCACCTGATCAAGAACGAGGATGGCACGCCGCAGGTTCCGTTCAAGACCGTTTATGTGCATGGTCTGGTGCGTGATGGCCAAGGCCAGAAGATGTCCAAGTCCAAGGGCAACGTCCTGGACCCGCTGGACATCATCGACGGTATCGAGCTCGAAACCCTGGTGCAGAAACGCACTTCCGGTCTGATGCAGCCGAAACTGGCGAAGAAGATCGAGAAGCAGACCCGCGACGAGTTCGCCGACGGCATCGCCAGCTACGGCACCGACGCCCTGCGCTTCACCTTCTGCTCGCTGGCGTCCACCGGCCGCGACATCAAGTTCGACATGGGCCGCGTCGAAGGCTATCGCAACTTCTGCAACAAGATCTGGAACGCCGCGCGTTATGTTCTGGACAAGGGCGAAGACTGCGGCCAGAACGGCGAAGCCTACGAGCTGTCGCTGGCGGACCGCTGGATCATCTCGCAACTGCAACGCACCGAAGCCGAAGTGACCCGTCAACTGGATCAGTTCCGTTTCGACCTGGCGGCGCAAGCGCTGTACGAGTTCATCTGGAACCAGTACTGCGACTGGTACCTGGAACTGTCCAAGCCAGTGCTGTGGGACGAAAACGCGCCGGTCGAGCGTCAGCGCGGCACTCGCCGCACGCTGGTTCGCGTACTGGAAGTGGCGCTGCGTCTGGCGCATCCGTTCATGCCGTTCATCACTGAAGAAATCTGGCAGCGCATTGCGCCGCTGGCCGGCATTCAGGGCAAGACGATCATGCTGCAAGCGTGGCCGGTGGCCAACGAAGAGCGCATCGATCCGGCGGCCGAAGACGACATCGAATGGCTCAAGGGCCTGATGCTCGGCACGCGTAACATCCGTGGCGAAATGAACATCGGCCCGGGCAAACCGCTGCCGATCTACCTGAAAAACGTCACCGCTGAAGACCAGCGCCGCCTGACCGAGAACGAAGCGCTGCTGAAGAAGCTGGCGCGTCTGGAATCGATCACCGTACTGGCCGCCGGCGAAGAAGCGCCGCTGTCCGCCACCGCGCTGGTTGGCGAGATGGAAGTGCTGGTGCCGATGGCCGGTCTGATCGACAAGAACGCCGAGCTGGCGCGTCTGGACAAGGAAATCCTGCGTCTGCAGGGCGAAGTCCAGCGGGTTGGCGGCAAGCTGTCCAATGCCGGTTTCGTTGACAAGGCCCCGGCCGAAGTCATCGAGAAGGAACGCGCCAAACTGGCCGAAGCCGAGCAGGCTCTGGCCAAGCTGGCCGAGCAGCACGCGCGGATTGCCAGCCTGTAACGGCAAATCGCACTGAAAAAGGGAGGCCCGCAATGGCCTCCCTTTTTTGTGCCCGGCACTTTTCCGGCCAACAACACGGCTCCCTGTGGGACAATAGCCGCCACTTTCAGCCCTACCCGAATCGACCACGCCCATGAACGCCCCACGTACACCAAAACCTGCGCGCAAGAAGCCTGACTCCGCCACCCCGGCCAAGCCCGTGGCGCCGCGTAAAGAGGCCAGCCTGCACCCGCGCAATCGCCATCAGGGTCGTTACGACTTCCCGGCGCTGATCAAGACCACGCCGGAACTGGCGAAGTTCGTGATCACCAACCCGTACGGCAAGGAAAGCATCGACTTCGCCAGTCCCGATGCAGTGCGTGTGTTCAACCGGGCGTTGCTCAAATCGTTCTACGGCATCCAGCATTGGGACATCCCGGCCGATTATCTGTGCCCGCCGGTGCCGGGCCGCGCCGACTACATCCACTTCCTGGCTGACCTGCTGGCCAGCAACAACGACGGCGTGGTTCCGCGCGGTGCCATCGTCAACGTGCTGGATATCGGCATGGGCGCCAATTGCGTGTACCCGCTGATCGGTAACAGCGAATATCGCTGGCACTTTCTCGGCTCGGAGATCGATCCGACCGCCGTGGCTGCTGCCAGGGCCATCGTCCAGTCCAACGACCTGAACAAGGTCATCCAGTTGCGCCAGCAGGAGAACCGCAAGCACATCCTGATCGGCCTGCTGGAGCCCGGCGAGCGCTTTGACCTGACCATGTGCAACCCGCCGTTCCACGCATCGATGGAAGAAGCCACCAAGGGCAGCGAGCGTAAATGGCGAGCCCTGGGCAAGGCCGATCCGAAACGCAAACTGCCGGTGCTGAACTTCGGCGGTCAGTCGGCCGAGCTGTGGTGTGAGGGCGGCGAAGCGCGTTTCGTGACGCAACTGATCGCCGAAAGTGCGAATTTTGCGCACAAGGTGTTGTGGTTCAGCACCCTGGTCTCGAAAGCTTCGAACCTGCCTGCCATCGAAACCGCACTGAAAAAGGCCGGCGCGCTGGAAAGCCAGGTGGTGGAAATGTCCCAGGGGCAGAAACAGAGTCGCTTCGTCGCCTGGACCTTCCAGACCAAGTCCGAACAGCAGATCTGGCGGCGCGAACGCTGGGTTCGCAAGTAAGACGTTTCAACCGGGGCGGCGCTTGAGCGCAAAGCAGCCGCCGCCACTGCTGAAACACAATCGGCAGGCACAAAAAAACCGTGCCCGGATCGCTCCGGTGCACGGTTTTTTTATCGCTGCGTCTTACTTGTTCACAGCGTCGGTCAGGCCTTTGGCCACAACCAGCTTGATCACTTTCTTGGCAGGGATTTCGATGGCAGCGCCAGTCGATGGGTTACGGCCAGTGCGGGCAGGACGCTCGGTCACTTTCAGCTTGCCGATACCTGGCAAGGTGATTTCGCCGCCGTTTTCCAGCTGATCGGCAACGATTTGGCCCAGTTGGTCCAGAGCGTTACGCGCGGTGGTTTTCGGCGCGTCGATAGCTTCAGCGATGTCGGCGATCAGTTGGTCTTTAGTAAGAGCCATGTAGTGTTCCTTCCCTATCAAATTCATATGGATTGCAGAGTGCAGTGTCAGCCATCGAGCCCGATCTTCTGGATCTGGCACCCTCGGCGATAACCACGACGAGTCGGGGTTATAGATGCCGAAATCAAGGTTTGGTTCGACCTGACAAAAGCTGAATGCATGCTTGTCGCGGTGACTTCGCACAAGACCGGGCAAAACTAGCACAGAGACAAGGAAATATCCGCCTCTAGCTAGCCAAATGGTCAGGTTTATTGCGCTAAATCGGTAAATAAATGCATAAGGGTCGTCGGGTGACCCGGATTTGCCCTTCACCCCGCGCCAAATCCAGTGGTTGCGGTACACTGAGCGCTTTTTCGGGGGAGCCCGCCCTCCTCCCTTCCACCAGCCGAGAAGCCTATGCCGATCCGTCATTGCATCGTCCATTTGATCGACAAAAAACCCGACGGCACACCCGCAGTCCTGCACGCCCGTGACTCCGAACTGGCTGAGTCCGCAGCCATCGAGAACATGCTCGCCGATCTCAACGAGAGCTATAACGCCAAACAGGGCAAAGCCTGGGGCCTGTTCCATCCGGAGTCCGGTGCGTTCCCGTTCAGCGGCTGGCTGAAGGAGTACATGGAAGGCGGCAAGGACTTCACCGCGTTCAGCAAAGTCGCGGTCGAACACCTGCAAAAGCTGATGGAAGAGTCGAACCTGTCGGTCGGCGGCCATGTGTTGTTCGCCCACTATCAGCAAGGCATGACCGATTACCTGGCCATCGCCCTGCTGCACCACAGCGAAGGCGTGGCGGTGACCGATCAACTGGACGTGACCCCGTCGCGCCACCTCGACCTCGGTCAACTGCACCTGGCGGCGCGGATCAACGTTTCAGAGTGGCAGAACAACAAGCAGTCCAAGCAGTACATCTCGTTCATCAAGGGCAAGAACGGCAAGAAGGTTTCGGAGTACTTCCGCGACTTCATCGGCTGCCAGGAAGGCGTCGATGGCCCGGGCGAAACCCGCACCCTGCTCAAGGCCTTCAGCGACTTCGTCGAGAGCGAAGACCTGCCGGAAGATTCCGCCCGCGAGAAGACCAAGACCCTGGTCGACTACGCCAGCAGCCAGGCCAAGCTTGGCGAACCCATGGGCCTGGAAGAACTCTCGGAGCTGATCGACGAAGAGCGCCCGAAAGCCTTCTACGATCACATCCGCAACAAGGATTACGGCCTGTCGCCGGAGATTCCGGCGGATAAACGCACGCTCAACCAGTTCCGCCGCTTCACCGGTCGCGCCGAAGGCCTGTCGATCAGCTTCGAAGCCCACCTGCTGGGCTCGAAGATCGAATACGACGAAGAGGCCGGGACGCTGGTCATCAAAGGCCTGCCGACCTCGCTCACCGATCAGTTGAAGCGTCGCAACTGATGCTCGGCAATGTGCTGAAAAAGGTTCTGCTGGTTCTGCTGGTGGTCGTGGTCTATCAGAACTGGGGCAAGATCGAGCGGGTCTTCAACCCGTCGCAGATGGCGTCCGAGCAAGTCCGCGCCAACGCCCATGTCGTGCTGTACGCCACGGACTGGTGCGGCTACTGCAAGCAGACCAAGCGCTTTCTCGATCAGAAAGGCATTCCGTTCAAGGAATTCGATATCGAGAAGGATGCCGAGGCACGCAAGGTGTACGAAGCGCTGGGCGGGCGCGGGATCCCGCTGATCGACGTCAATGGCACGTTGATTCGCGGATTTGATCCGGACGAGATTCTCGCTGCACTGAAATGAACGAGGGAGCCAATCGGCTCCCTCAGTTGTTTCAGCGTTTCTCGATCCGGAAACCGAAACGCGGGAAGTGCACATGCACCAACCCGCCTCGCTCGTCTTCACGGCGCAGGATTAGCTCCTCGCGACCGGCAAACACCAGCTCACCGGCCACCGGATCTACACCGTAGTCTGTCGCTGCGACCAGCACCTGCTGACCTGCCAAGAACCCGTTCGGATCAGTGAACTCTTCGTCCGGCAACGCCGCCGGCGTCGAGCTGCGCGCGATCTCCAGTGCCTCCTCCGAGCTCATCTCGCTGGCCGCGCCATGGCCGAAGCCGAGCACACGCCCCAGCCACGCCGACACTGCCGGGTAAGCATCCACCAACGGTGCCGTCACGTGCGTGGCCTTGAGGAACCACAGCGGATGGGCCATGGCGAAGTCGGCAATCGACGGCTCGCCGAACAGGAAGTCACCGTCTTCGCGCTGCAACTGTTGCTCCAGACGCGCCATGAGTGTCGGCCAATTGTGCTTGGCCTGCTCCGCTGAAAGCTTGGTTGCGCTGCCACCACTGAACAGTCCGGCCCGATCGACAAGGAACGCCTTGATCGCTTCCGGCGGCAATTTGCCGAAACGCACTGCCACCGATTCCGGCTGGAACACCAGGCTCACCGCGTGCTGGAACACCACCGAATCGGCCCAGGCGGCAAAACTGGCGGCAATCATTTCCTGACCTTCCGGGAAGAACGAAGGCTGAGCCTTCTCCTGCTCGAGGCGGCGGGCGATCAGCGCGGTGTCGCAATAGATGTCGGCGCCGATCTGCAGCACCGGAGTCTTGCGGTAGCCACCTGTCAGGGCGGTCAGGTCCGGTTTCGGCATCACCGGCGAGATGTGCACCGAGCGCCAGGACAGGCCCTTGAAACCCAACAGCAGCCGGGCCTTTTCGGCGAATGGAGAGGTCGGGTAATGATGCAGAATCAACTCGGACATGCTCGGCTCCGCCGCACAGAAAGTGAGCCAGCAGCTTAGCGCGCAATTCGTTCGCAGCCTACGGATCCGGCTGATGGGAACTGATCAGTCAGGTTGATAATGGGCGCAAAGGCGAATAGTCTTCAGCTGCGCCAGTGTATCCAGTGAGATGCAATAACCCCCGGCCGCAAACCGAGGTTTATAGAAAAAACCGCCTGCAAGGGCGGTTTTTTCTTGCCTGTCGTTTATGCAACGTGCCGCCTCCACGAGAGGGATATCTAAAAGTTCGAGGGCTCATTCAGTCGTGCCGATAAGACGCCACCAGACATTCCTTCGCACTCTTCCTGAGCTTCTTGATCAACCGCTCCTGGCGCAACGCGTCACCCTTGTCGCGGCAACGCTCGGTGTAGACCAGCGCCATCGCCGGGCTTGAGAGAAAGAACCGTGCGCCCTTGCCGCTCTGGTGCTTGGCGAAACGGCGCACGGGATCATCGCTGATCCCGCAGTACAGCGAACCGTTGGCGGCGCGTACGAGGTAGACGAACCAGGACTTGCTCACTGGAACGTCGGCATCGAGAGGATTTTCGCTAAGGCTGGTCACGGGACAATTCAGGCGTGAGGAAAACAGGCCGCGATCTTATCAGCGACTTGCTTGAAAAGCCTTCAGCCCTTTCAGCGCCTGGGCGCGGACGGCGTTGCGCACCAGCGGCGTCCAGCCAAGGAGCAGGCCCTTGAAGCCCAGCGCCTGGCGCGACCAGCGCCACAGGTCGAAGTAGTCGTGGTGTTCGCAGATCTTGCCGTCACGGAAGACGAAACGTGCCTGGATGTCGTTGATGACGATGTTGCCGGTCTGACTGAACAGGTACGTCGCTACCCAGTGGGCGCCGCCGCTGCGCTCGTCGGCGCGGACGTTGTCGAAGGTCAGGGAGAAGTCCTTGGCCCGGGTAGTGAGCATGCGCCACATGTCGCCGGCATCGCGGCCGCGCAACTCGCCGAAGGCCGGATCGCTGAACACAACGTCGTCGGTGTAGCAGGCGGCCATGGCCTCGGCGTCGAGGCGCTGGAAAGCCTGGTAGAAACGGGTGATCAGGGCGCTGTGGGCTTCTTCACTCATGGGCAATCTCCAGGAAAGGTACAGATTGCCAGCACGATAATCCGCAAACGCCCGAAACACTATCGGCATTCGCATTCCGAATACCGACAGTGTGTGCGTATCAGACCTTTTCGCTGACCACCTGCACGTACAACGCACGTCCGGCACCGAGGCCGGCGAGGATTGCCCCGGCACCGATAATGCCGAAGATCCAGCCCACGGCGTTCCAGCCTCCGGTCCAGTCATGCACCACGCCGACCGCGAACGGCCCCATGGATGCGAGGGTGTAACCGAAGCCCTGGGACATGCTCGACAGGTTCGCCGCGACATGGGAATCCCGTGAGCGAAGCACGATCAGGGTCAGCGCCAGGCTGAACGTACCGCCCTGCCCCAGGCCCAGCAGGATCGCCCAGCCCCACAACCCTTCGATCGGCGCATAGAGGCAACCGAACAGACCGCCGAGGGTCAGCGCCATCACCACCACGATCGCCAGCCGCTGATCCTTGCCGCGCGTGGCCAGCCACGGTGCCGCCAGGGAGCTGGCGAGCTGGATGATCACCGAACCGGACAGCACCAGGCCGGCCTGGGTCGGCGTCAGCCCGCGACCGATAAGGATCGACGGCAACCAGCCGAACACGATGTAGGCCAGCGACGATTGCAGGCCCATGTACAAGGTCACCTGCCAGGCCAGCGGATCACGCAACAGACCACGCACTCGATACGCGACATTGTGCGCGCCGTGCTTCTGGCCGATTTGCGGCAGCCAGAACACTGCCGCCACCAGCGCCGGAATCACCCAGAAACCCAGACCCATGGCCCAGCTGTGGTCGAAGTGCTCGCTCAGCGGCACGCTGGAGCCCGCCGCCATCGCCGCGCCCAGACACAGAGCCATGGTGTAGACACCGGTCATGGTGCCGGCATGCTTGGCGAAGTCACGCTTGACGATGCCCGGCAGCAACACGCCGATGATGCCGATGCTCGCGCCGCCCAGTACGCTGCCGGCGAACAGACCGATTTCACCGAAATTGCTACGCAGGATGATGCCGCCGGCCAGTGTCAGAAGAATTCCCAAGACCACCCGCTCGGCACCGAAACGCCGCGCAAGTATCGGGGCCAGCGGAGCGAACAGACCGAGGCAAAGCACCGGCAATGTCGTCAGCAATCCTGCCTGAGCAGCTGACAAGCCAAGGCTTTTCGACACCTCACTGAGCAGCGGCGCCATGCTCGACAGCGCCGGTCGCAGGTTCAGCGCCACCAGAATCAACCCCAGCAGCAACAGCCACGGGCGACGCACCAGCGGATGGCTTTGCTGCACCTGCTCGTCATCGGCTTCGGCGTCGATCAACAACTCTTCGAGCTCGGCCTTGCGAACGGGTGCTGGGGAGGCTTCTGGGCGGGACATGGTTTTCTCGGTTTCAAGGTTCATTGATCAACTGCCTCGACAGGGCTTTGGCCCGCTCCGGATCGCGCTGCTCGACGGCCTCAAGCAAGGCGACGTGCAAATCGAAGACTTCCTGTCGACGGGGGACGATGTTCAGGGTCTGGCGCAATTGCGCGCCAACGATGCTGGAAAAATAGCGATACAGCTCGCTGAGGGTCGGGTTGTGCGCGGCATCCACCAGACGGCGGTGGAAGACCAGATCGCAGCGGATGTAACTGTCGAGGTCGCCGTGGTAGTGGCTGCCGGCGACACCCAGCGCCTCGCGCAACGCGACGAGGTCTTCATCGGTCCGGCGCAAGGCCGCCAGGCCGATGGCCTCGACTTCAAGGATGTGCCGGGTTTCCCGGGCCTGGTCCAGCGAGCATTTGGACAGCGCCTTGAGCGTGTCCATCGGATCGACCACCGCCCGCAGGTAACTGCCGTCACCCTGACGGATTTCGATCAACCCGGAAAACGCCAGCACCCGCATCGCCTCGCGCACGGTGTTGCGGCTGATGCCGAGCTCGGCACACAGCTCGGGCTCGGTCGGCAAACGCTGACCGACCTGCCACGTGCCATCGGTGATGCGCTGGCGCAATTGATCCAGGGCCTGATCGACCAGGGATCGCTTAATAAGTGGAGAAATGTCTGACATTGGATTCGCCCTTTCATCCAATCATGGGATGAATTTTCTGACATGTTAGTCAGCTCCTTGTAGGACAGCAACCACCTAGGGTCAGAGAGGGGCAAATGGAGCGGGATTTTCGATTGGTCAAAATTACCCTTTAAGGGTAATTTCAGGGACAGGGTTTTGGTTTCTTATGGAAAAGTAGACACCCCATTACGACTTGGTGGTGATCAAGGCTGAGGTCAGGCGACGGGGAAGACAGGCATTCACCAAGAGCGCAGAAAAAACCGGACTGGATCTCGGCTTCAGCATCATAGAGATGCAAGAAATCGTTTTCGAACTGCAGAACAGGATGTTGTACAAGTCGATGACCACCTATGACGATCATCGAGTCTGGCAAGACGTTTATCACACGCACTCACACGATCTGGAGATTTACATCAAGGTGACATACCGCCCCGAAGGTGGCCCACCGGTAATCTCCTTCAAGGAGAAAAACCAATGAAAACCCGGCAATGTTTCAGCTGCGGTGCACGTGAGGGAATGACACATTTCGAAGGCCGCGGCGAAACCATCAGTGTCAAAGGCATGGAACGTCGTATCGATGACCTTGCTGGCTGGGAATGTCGCAAATGCGGTGAGGTCGAGTGGGACGCCGATACCGATAGTGCAGAACGCTACACGCAAGCCGGTGATGATCTGGTAATAGCTGCCCGACAAATGATCGGTAACGAAATGAAGCGCATCCGGCGCAAATTGCACCTGACGCAAAAAGAAACGGTGCAACTGTTGTCAGGTGGCGGACACAACGCATTTTCCCGCTATGAGCGCGGCGAAGTGCTTCCGCCGAAGGCGTTGATGCTGCTGATGCGCCTGCTCGATCGCTATCCGCACTTGCTCGCCGATGCGAAAGCCTTGGGTGAAGGGGCGGATTTGAGGAACGCCTTCAAGTATACCGAGCACAAAGAACACGAAACCCTCACCGTTTCCTGACCCCAAAAAAACAAACCCGGCACAAGGCCGGGTTCATTTTATTCATCAGATCTCAATGCAGGATCTGACTCAGGAACAGCTTCGTCCGATCATTCTGCGGATTGTCGAAGAAGTCGTTCGGCGCCGCCTGTTCAACGATTTCGCCCTTGTCCATGAAGATCACGCGGTTGGCCACGGTGCGGGCGAAGCCCATTTCGTGGGTCACGCAGAGCATGGTCATGCCGTCTTCGGCCAGGCCGATCATGGTGTCGAGCACCTCTTTCACCATCTCCGGATCGAGTGCCGAGGTCGGTTCGTCGAACAGCATGATTTTCGGTTTCATGCACAGCGCGCGGGCGATCGCCACACGCTGCTGCTGACCGCCGGACAATTGCCCCGGGTACTTGTGCGCCTGCTCCGGAATGCGTACGCGTTCCAGGTAATGCATGGCGATTTCCTCGGCCTTGCGCTTGGGCATCTTGCGCACCCACATCGGCGCCAGGGTGCAGTTCTGCAGGATGGTCAGGTGCGGGAACAGGTTGAAGTGCTGAAATACCATGCCGACTTCACGGCGAATCGCTTCGATCTGCTTGAGGTCGTTGGTCAGCTCCACGCCATCGACCACGATGCGGCCCTGCTGGTGCTCTTCCAGACGGTTGAGGCAGCGGATGGTGGTGGACTTGCCGGAACCCGACGGGCCGCACAGCACGATACGCTCGCCCTGACGCACGTTGAGGTTGATGTCTTTCAGCACGTGGAACTGGCCATACCACTTGTTCACGCCCTGCATCTGAATGATGCCTTCAGGGCCCACTGGCTTTTTGATTGCTTCGCTCATCGAAAAAACTCCTAACGCTTGTGGCCAGTGTCGAGCTTGCGTTCCAGGTGCATGGAATAGCGCGACATGCCAAAACAGAAAATCCAGAACACCAGGGCGGCGAACACGTAGCCTTCGGTGGCCATGCCCAGCCATTTCGGATCGGCAGCGGCTTGCTTGACGCTGTTGAGCAGGTCAAAGAGGCCGATGATGATCACCAGGCTGGTGTCCTTGAACAGCGCGATGAAGGTGTTGACGATGCCGGGAATCACCAGCTTCAGGGCTTGCGGCAGAATCACCAGGCCCATGGCGCGCCAGTAACCGAGGCCCATCGCGGCCGCGGCTTCGTACTGACCTTTGGGGATCGCTTGCAGACCGCCGCGCACCACCTCGGCGACGTACGCCGACTGGAACAGGATCACGCCGATCAGCGCCCGCAGCAGCTTGTCGAAGTTCATGCCTTCGGGCAGGAACAGCGGCAGCATCACCGAGGACATGAACAGCACCGTGATCAACGGCACGCCGCGCCAGAACTCGATGAAGGTCACGCAGACCACTCGGATCGCCGGCATGTTCGAACGCCGGCCCAGCGCCAGGACAATCCCCAGCGGCAATGCACCGGCGATGCCGACAGTGGCGATCACCAGGGTCAGCATCAGACCGCCCCACTGGCTGGTCGCCACGGTGTCGAGGCCGAAGACGCCGCCATGCAGCAGGCACCAGGCAACGATCGGGTAGACCACCAGGAAGCTCAGGCCGTATACCGCCTTGTGCGCCACGCGCTTGATGAACAGTGGCGCCACGCCGATGACCGCCAGCCACACGGTCAGGTCCACGCGCCAGCGCAGTTCCGGCGGGTAGTAGCCGTACATGAACTGGCCGAAACGCTGCTGGATGAAGACCCAGCAGGCGCCGTCCTTGGTGCAGTCGGCGCGGGTGGTGCCGACCCAGTTGGCATCGATGATCGCCCAGCTGAGGATCGGCGGAATCACCAGGTAGATCAGGTAGAACGCGAACAGGGTCAGCAGGGTGTTGAGCCAGCTGGAGAACATGTTCGCGCGGATCCACGCCATCGGGCCGAAGACCTTGGCCGGCGGTGGCATGTCGGGTTTGAAAGTATGAGTACTCATGCGCTATTCCTTACCGCTCGATCAGCGCGATGCGCTTGTTGTACCAGTTCATCAGCAGGGAAATGCTGATACTGATCGCCAGGTACACGCTCATGGTGATGGCAATGACTTCGATCGCCTGACCGGTCTGGTTCAGCACGGTGCCGGCGAACAGCGAAACCATTTCCGGATAACCGATACCGGCCGCCAGCGAGGAGTTCTTCGCCAGGTTCAGGTATTGGCTGGTCAGCGGCGGGATGATGACCCGCAGCGCTTGCGGAATGATCACCTTGCGCAGAGTCGGGCCGTTGCGCAGGCCGAGCGAATGCGCCGCCTCGGTCTGGCCGTGGCTGACCGACTTGATGCCCGAACGCACGATCTCGGCGATGAACGCCGCGGTGTAAACCGTCAGCGCCAGGGTCAAGGCCAGCAGTTCCGGAATCAGCACCCAGCCACCGACGAAGTTGAAGCCTTGCAGCTTCGGCATTTCCCAGTGCACAGGTGCACCGAAGATCAGCGCGCACAGCGCCGGGATCACCAGGAACAGCGCCAGGCCTGCCCAGAACTTGTGGAATGGCTCGCCGGTTGCTTCAAAGCGCTTGTTGGCCCAGCGGCTCATCAGCACGATGGCGACGATGGCCACCACGATGCTGACCATGAACGCCCAGAAGCCGTCGGCCATTTGCGCGGCCGGCATGTTCAGGCCACGGCTGCTGACGAAGAAGGTATCGCCGAAGTTGTGGCTGTTGCGCGGCCCCGGCATGGTCAGGAACACCGCGAAGTACCAGAACAGGATCTGCAGCAGTGGCGGGATGTTACGGAAAACCTCCACGTACACCGTTGCCAGTTTGGAAATGATCCAGTTCTTCGACAGGCGCGCGACGCCGACGATGAAGCCGAGGATCGTGGCCAGGATCACACCGATGAAAGTCACCAGCAGCGTGTTGAGCAGGCCGATGACAAACACCCGGGCATAACTGTCCGCTTCGGTGTAGGAGATCAGGTGTTGAGCGATGCCGAACCCGGCACTGCGCTCCAGAAAGTCGAACCCCGAAGTGATACCCCGGTGTTGCAGGTTGGTCTGGGTGTTATCGAACAGATACCAGCCCAGGGAGACCACCGCCACGATGGTGATGATCTGAAATACCCACGCACGCACTCGTGGATCGCTGAGGCTGAGCCTCTGCTTTGGTGCGCCGATTGAATTTTGCATGAAGTGCCCCGGAAATAATGGAACAGAACGTCACCCGGCAGTTGGCCTGCCGGGTGACAGAACCATCAGCGCACTGGTGGTGCGTATTGAATGCCGCCGTTGTTCCACAGCGCGTTCAGGCCGCGGTCGATTTCCAGCGGAGTGCTCTTGCCGAGGTTTTTCTCGAAGATTTCGCCGTAGTTGCCGACTTGCTTGACGATCTGTACGACCCAGTCCTTCGGCAGTTTCAGGTCTTTGCCGTATTCGCCGTCTGCGCCGAGCATACGAGCGACATCCGGGTTCTTGGTCGCTTTGGCTTCCGCTTCGACGTTCTTCGAAGAGATGCCCGCTTCTTCGGTGTTCAGCAGCGCGTAGCCAACCCAACGCACGATGGCCAGCCACTCGTCGTCGCCGTTACGCACGACCGGGCCCAGTGGTTCCTTGGAAATGGTTTCCGGCAGAACCACATAGTCCTTCGGCGAAGCCAGCTTGCTGCGCTGGGCGAACAGCTGGGACTTGTCGGAGGTCAGCACGTCGCAACGACCGGATTCCAGCGACTTGGCGCTTTCATCGGAGGTGTCGAAAGTGATCGGGGTGTATTTCAGACCGTTGCCGCGGAAGTAGTCGGAAACGTTCAGCTCGGTGGTGGTACCGGCCTGGATGCAGATGGTTGCACCGTCCAGCTCTTTGGCACTCTTCACGCCCAGCTTGTTGTTTACCAGGAAGCCGATACCGTCGTAGTAGGTAATGAAGCCCGGGAATTTCAGCCCCATGCCCGCGTCACGGGAGCTGGTCATGGTGGTGTTGCGCGACAGGATGTCGATCTCGCCCGACTGCAGCGCGGTGAAACGCTCCTTGGCGTTCAACTGACTGAACTTGACCTTGGTCGCGTCGCCGAACACGGCAGCCGCCACAGCGCGGCAGACGTCAGCATCGATACCCACGATCTTGCCGGTGGAATCCGGAACCGAGAAGCCTGGCAAGCCATCACTGACGCCGCACTGCACGAATCCTTTCTTCTTCACTGCATCCAGGGTTGCACCCGCCTGAGCGAACCCGCTGACACCCAGTACTGCAGCAGCAGTCACGATCGCCAGAGTGGATTTCAACATCTTCATTCAAACCTCCAGTTTTGCTCTTGTTGTGTCGGAGCTTGAGTCCAGTCGCACCCTTTTGAGGCGTTGTTGACCCGTGTTGGCTTTTTTTGGGGTCAACCGACGCAGGACCTTCGCTATGAGTCTAGTAGGAGAAAATCCACATCATGGACAACTCACTTCTCACCAGTCGGCCGAACGGGCGGTAGCCCTTTCACGTTCGCTAAGCCCGTTGCGGCCATTGGCGAACATCCATCACCGGATTCTTTGCTATCCCGTCGCCAGGCGTTCACTGATAGTGTTACCGCCAGGCGCGAGATCGATTGCACGACTACCTCATAGCAAAGCCCGTACCACACCGGCTGCTGAAGCGATTGAGTGACAGGTCAATAGCAAAACTTGCAGCCTTGCGACATCTTCTTAACGGATCAACCGGGCGCGCACGCAAATCACGCACTCAATGAGAGCGCCCGCACACAATTGGAGCAGCCATGACCGAGCCCTTGATTCTTCAGCCTGTTAAGCCCGCAGACGCCTGCGTGATCTGGCTGCACGGCCTCGGCGCCGACCGCTACGACTTTCTGCCGGTGGCCGAAGCGCTTCAGGAAAGCCTGCTGAGCACGCGTTTCGTCCTGCCCCAGGCGCCGACCCGTCCGGTGACAATAAATGGCGGATATGCCATGCCGAGCTGGTACGACATCAAAGCCATGAGCCCGGCCCGGGCAATCGACCGCGATGAGCTGGAAGCGTCCGCCGACCGCATCATCGAATTGATCGAAGAACAGCGAAGCAGCGGAATAGACGCCTCGCGGATTTTCCTCGCCGGGTTCTCCCAGGGTGGCGCTGTGGTCTATCACACCGCGTTTCTGAAATGGCAGGGGCCGTTGGGCGGGGTGCTGGCATTATCGACATACGCGCCGACGTTCAGCGATGAACTGGAGTTGTCCGCCAGCCAGCAGCGGATTCCGGTGCTGTCGCTGCACGGCCAGTTCGACAACGTGGTGCAGAACTCGATGGGACGCACGGCTTATGAGTATCTCAAGGCCCATGGTGTCACCGTGACATGGCAGGAATACCCAATGGAGCACGAAGTGTTACCCGAAGAAATTCGCGACATCGGCACATGGTTGAGCGAACGCCTGCGCTGACAATTGCGACAGGGGTCGCCCTTTGATCATCCCACTACGCCGCGCCCGTTTCTTGCATTACACTGGCCGGCGTACATTCCTTAACCAATTGATGAGATGACCGTGCTCAAAGCACTCAAGAAAATGTTCGGTAAAAGCGAGGCTGAGCAGCTCGCGCCAGTCCCCACTGCGCCGTCGCACGCCCCCGGTCATCGCAGCGATGCCAGCCAGGCCGACCGCCAGACGCCCGCCACGACGCCCAAACGCGAACCGAAACCCGCTCCAGCTGCCGTGCCCGCCACCGAGCCAGCCCGCAGCGAAGCACCAAAACCGGCCAGACCACGTCGCGAACCCAAGCCCAAGGCGCCGGTGATTCCCTGGAAACTCGAAGACTTCGTCGTCGAGCCCCAGGAAGGCAAGACCCGCTTCCACGATTTCAAGCTCGCCCCGGAACTGATGCACGCCATCCACGACCTGGGTTTCCCGTATTGCACGCCGATCCAGGCTCAGGTGCTGGGTTACACCCTCGCCGGCAAAGACGCCATCGGCCGCGCCCAGACCGGCACAGGCAAGACCGCCGCGTTCCTGATCTCGATCATCACCCAGCTGTTGCAGACCCCGCCGCCGAAAGAGCGCTACATGGGCGAGCCACGGGCGCTGATCATCGCGCCGACCCGCGAGCTGGTGGTGCAGATCGCCAAGGACGCCGCCGACCTGACCAAGTACACCGGCCTCAACGTCATGACGTTCGTCGGCGGCATGGATTTCGACAAGCAGCTCAAGCACCTCGAAGCGCGCCATTGCGACATCCTCGTCGCGACCCCGGGCCGCCTGCTCGACTTCAACCAGCGCGGTGACGTACATCTGGACATGGTCGAAGTGATGGTGCTCGACGAAGCCGACCGCATGCTCGACATGGGCTTCATCCCGCAGGTTCGTCAGATCATTCGCCAGACCCCGCCGAAAAGCGAACGTCAGACCCTGCTGTTCTCCGCGACCTTCACCGATGACGTGATGAACCTCGCCAAGCAGTGGACCACCGATCCTGCGATCGTCGAAATCGAGGTCACCAACGTGGCCAACGAAAACGTCGAACAGCACATCTACGCGGTGGCCGGTGCCGACAAATACAAACTGCTCTTCAACCTGGTCAACGACAACGGCTGGGAGCGGGTGATCGTGTTCGCCAACCGCAAGGACGAAGTGCGCCGTATCGAGGAACGCCTGGTGCGTGACGGCATCAACGCCGCGCAGCTGTCCGGCGACGTGCCGCAGCACAAGCGGATCAAGACGCTCGAAGGCTTCCGCGAAGGCAAGATCCGGGTACTGGTCGCCACCGACGTGGCCGGTCGCGGTATCCACATCGACGGCATCAGCCACGTGATCAACTTCACCCTGCCGGAAGTCCCGGACGACTACGTGCACCGCATTGGTCGTACCGGTCGTGCTGGCGCCGACGGTGTGTCGATCAGCTTTGCCGGTGAAGACGACTCCTATCAGTTGCCGTCCATCGAAGAAAAACTCGGTCGCAAGATCAGCTGTGAAACGCCGCCGACCCATCTGTTGCGGGCGGTTGAGCGCAAGCGTCCACAGTAAGCGACGCCATAAAGAGAAGCGCAGCCGGCAACGGACTGCGCTTTTTTTTCACCCGGATATTGTTCAACAAAACTAAAAGTCCATAATGGACAAATTAGTTTAGAAACAGTCTCCGGAGTCTGACATGTCCAGTACGCCTTACGTGATCGACCAAACCCAGGCCCGCGAGCTGTTGGCCCGGATCGATGTGCCGCAGATCCTGCGCAAGCTGTTCCGCGATCTGGCGGCCGGGCATGCGGTGCAACCGGCGCAGCAACTGGTGGAATTCCCTCAGGGTGCCGGGGACTTCATCAACTATCTGGGCGTGCTGGCGGAAGACGGCGTGTACGGGGTCAAGACTTCGCCTTACATCGTTCGCGAACAAGGCCCGCTGGTGACCGCGTGGACACTGCTAATGTCGATGCAGACCGGTCAACCGCTGCTGCTCTGCGATGCCGGCGAACTGACGACTGCCCGCACAGCTGCGACCACCGCCGTGGCGGTCGATGCCCTCGCCCCGTTAAAGGCCGCGCGCCTGGCAATCATTGGTAGTGGCAAGGTCGCCCAGGCGCACCTGCATTACGTCAAAGCGTTGCGCGACTGGCAGAGCATCAGTGTGTACTCGCCGACCTTGAGCGAAGACCCGGCCACCGCCCGCCAACTGCAAGCCCTCGATCCACGGGTGAACATCGCCGACAGCCGCGAAACCGCCATCGCCGAAGCCGACGTGATCATGCTCTGCACCTCGTCCGCAGGCCCCGTGATCGACCCGGCAACCTTGAGCAAACCGGCGCTGATCACCTCGATCAGCACCAACGCACCGCGCGCCCACGAAGTGCCGCCGCAAAGCCTCAACGACATGCAGGTGTTCTGCGACTATCGTCTGACCACCCCGGGCTCGGCCGGCGAGATGCTGATCGCCCGCGAACAACATGGCTGGGACAACAACACGATCCTCGGTGACTTGGCGGATCTGCTCAGCGAAAAAGTGCAGCGTCCCGATTACAACCGTCACGTGTTTTTCCGCTCCATCGGTCTGGGCCTGGAAGACATCGCCCTGGCCAACGCCGTCTATCAATTGCAGCGCTGACACCGGAGATTTTCATGAGTCATGCAGATTTCATCATCATCGGCGGCGGGATTGCCGGCGCGTCCACCGGTTTCTGGCTGTCGCAGCACGGCAAGGTCGTGGTGCTGGAGCGCGAGTCGCACCCGGCCTATCACTCCACCGGGCGTTCGGCTGCGCTGTTCACCGCTGCTTACGGCACTGCGCAGGTCCGGGCGCTGACCCTGGCCAGCCGCGAATTCTTCGACCATCCGCCCAGCGGCTTCTGCGAGCACCCGCTGCTGACCCCGCGCGGGGAAATGACCGTGGACTTCACCGGCGACGTCGCCGAGCTGAACAATCAATACCTCAGCGCCAAAGCCACGGTGCCGGAGATGCAGTTGCTCAGCGCGGATGAAGCCTGCGCGCGGCTGCCGATCCTGCGCCGGGAAAAAGTCCATGGCGCGATCTACGACCCGACCGCCAGCGACATCGACACCGATGCCCTGCATCAGGGTTATCTGCGCGGCATCCGTCGCAACAACGGCCAGGTGCAGACCGATTGCGAAGTGCTCGGACTGAGCCGCGACGCCGACGGCATCTGGCACGTGCAGACCAACGGCCAGACTTTCAGCGCGCCCATCGTGATCAACGCAGCAGGCGCCTGGGCCGACAAGATCGGTGCCCTCGCCGGCGCCAAGCCGCTGGGCCTGCAACCGAAACGCCGCGCGGCGTTCATCTTCGCCGGCCCGGAAGGCGTGGACATTCATCACTGGCCGATGCTGGTCAGCCTCGACGAATCGTTCTACATGAAGCCCGACGCCGGGATGTTCCTCGGCTCCCCGGCCAATGCCGACCCGGTCGAACCCCACGATGTGCAACCGGAAGAACTGGACATTGCCATGGGCATTTACCAGATCGAGGAAGCGACGACGCTGACCATCCGCCGCCCGACCCGCACCTGGGCCGGCCTGCGCAGTTTCGTCACCGATGGCGATTTGCTGTCCGGCTTCGATCCTCAGGTGCCGGGGCTGTTCTGGGTCGCGGCCCAGGGTGGCTACGGCATCCAGACTTCGCCGGCGATGGGCATGGCCAGCGCGGCACTGGTACGTGGCGAATCGTTGCCCGACCATCTCAAGCAATTCGGCCTGACCGCCGCCATGCTCGCCCCTGCCCGCCTGGCCTGACCGTCCGCCCGGATGACGCGCCCGACGGATTGCGGCACACTCGCAACGCCCCCGGATCACGGGGGCGTTGACGTTGCCTGGAGCTCCACAGTTATGACCGCCCCCGAACACACGCCCGAGCTGAATGACGCCGCGCTGGACAACTACCACGCCATCGCCGACGCCATTGCCACGCTGTTCTTTCCCCACGCCGAAGTGGTGCTGCACGACCTGCGCACGCAGAAGGTCGACTACATCGCCAACAACCTGTCGAAACGGGTGATCGGCGATGAATCGTCGCTGGAAGACATGCTCAGCGACGACGTCAGCGAACGGAACATCGGTCCGTACGAAAAGCTCAACTGGGACGGCCAGAAGATTCGCAGCCTGAGCACCGTGCTGCGCGACAGCGAAGGTCATCCGCTGGCGGTGCTGTGCATCAATCTGAATATTTCGCTGTTCGAAAATGCCAAGGCTGCGCTGGACCTGTTCCTCTCGCCGAGCAAACTGATCCCGCAACCGGACTCGCTGTTTCGCGATGACTGGCAGGAGCGCATCAACACTTTCCTGCACGCCTGGCTACGCGAGCGGCAACTGAGCCTGAATTTGCTGACCCGCGATCACAAACGCGAACTGGTGCTGGCGCTGCACGCCGAGGGAGCGTTCAAGGGCAAGAGCGCCTCGAACTATGTAGCCAATGTACTGAACATGGGGCGGGCGACGGTGTACAAGCACTTGAAGGAATTGAAGGGCTGAAACCGTGCAGCCTGCGAAGGCTGCACGGTCTTCAGACTCAGTCGCCGTAGATGTCCGACTTGAAGTACTTCTCGGAAATTTTCTGATACTCGCCACTCGCGCGAATGCCGTCGATGGCAGTGTTCAACTGGCTGACCAGTTCGGTGTTGCCCTTGCGCACCGCAATCCCCGCGCCCTCGCCCACGTATTTCGGATCCTTCAGCTCAGGCCCGACGAAGGCGTAACCCTTGCCGCGCGGCATCGACAGGAAGTCGGTCAGCGGGATGGTGTCGGCGAAAATCGCATCGAGACGCCCGGCCGCCAGGTCCATGTAGATTTCTTCGTTGTTGCCGTAGCGCTTGACGTTGATGCCCTTGGGCTCGAACACCTCGGTGGCGTAACGGTCGGTGGTAGTCGCACGCTGCACGCCGACGGTCTTGCCCTTGAGGCTGGCGTACTGGTCATCGACGCTCGCGCCTTCCTTCATCACCAGCCGCGACGAGGTGAAATAGTACTTGTGGGTGAAGTCCACCGACTTCTTGCGGTCTTCATTGATGGTCATGGACGACAGCGCCATGTCGATTTTCTTCACTTTCAGGGAAGGAATGAGACCGTCGAACTCGCCCTCGACCCACACGCACTTGACCTGCATCTGCGCGCACAGGGCATTGCCGATGTCGTAGTCGAAACCGACGATTTCACCCTTGTCGGTTTTCGAGGCGAAGGGCGGATAAGCCGCTTCGATACCGATGCGCAGGGTTTTCTCGGCGGCGAACGCGCTGCTGCACGCCAACAGGCTCAGTGCCAGACCGGTGATGAGGGGGAATTTCTTCATGTTCGTTCTCTCGCGGGTTGTTGTTGGTTTGGCAAGACAGAAGAAAAAGCTGGAAACGGGGAAAGACTTTTTTGTACTTGTAAATCCATACTGGACTTTTACGTACAAACCGTCAATTGGACAAACGCCATCGGCGTCAGCCGATGGTCGGGAGTCGAGGGGAGATTGATTGGGAAAGGAATTACTGCTTCCAGCGATCCGCCGCCGCATGATCGCTGTCGCGACCTTCGACCCAGCGCGGGCCGTCGCTGGTGTTTTCTTTCTTCCAGAACGGTGCGCGGGTTTTCAGGTAATCCATGACGAAGGCGCAGGCGTCGAACGCCGCCTGGCGATGGGCACTGGCGGCGGCGACGAACACGATCGGCTCGCCCGGTTCCAGCGCGCCGATGCGGTGCAGCACTTCCAGTTTCAACAGCGGCCAGCGCTCCTCGGCTTCAACGGCGATCTTGCCGAGGGCTTTTTCGGTCATTCCCGGATAGTGTTCGAGGAACATCCCGGCGACATCGAGGCCATCGTTGAAGTCGCGCACGTAACCGACAAAACTCACCACCGCGCCGACCCCGACATTGGCCGCGTGCATCGCGTTGACTTCAGCGCCGGGATCGAACGGCTCGGACTGCACCCGAATGCCCATGTCTCAGCCTCCGGTCACGGTAGGGAAAAACGCTACTTCGTCGCCATCGACCACCGGTTCGTCGAGCTGGCAGAGGTCTTCGTTGCGCGCGCACATCAGGTTCTGTTCGCTCAGCACCTCGGCGCCCTCACGCTGCGCCAGCAACGCACGAACGTCATCGACGGTGGCGAAATCACCTTCGACCTTCACCGAATCCACGCCCAGCGCCTCGCGGTAACGGGCAAAAAACTTCACGGTCAGGTTCATGGCTGCTCCGCCTGGAAATGCCCGCTCTTGCCGCCAACCTTTTCCAGCAGACGTACGCTTTCGATGGTCATGCCACGATCCACGGCCTTGCACATGTCGTAGATGGTCAGGGCGGCGACGCTGGCGGCGGTCAGCGCTTCCATCTCGACGCCGGTCTGCCCGGACAGTTTGCAACGGGCCACGATGCGCACCGCGTCATCGCCTTCGGCACTGAGTTCGACCTTGACGCCGGTCAGCATCAACGGATGGCACAGGGGAATCAGGTCACTGGTTTTCTTCGCCGCCTGAATGCCGGCAATGCGCGCCACGGCGAACACGTCGCCCTTGGGATGGCCACCGCTGACGATCATCTGCAGGGTGTCGGGCAGCATGCGCACCAGCGCTTGGGCCGTCGCTTCACGGAACGTCACGGCTTTTTCGGTGACGTCGACCATGTTGGCGCGACCTTGGGAATCGAGATGAGTCAGCACGGGATTACTCCTGATCAGGAGCGTCGATTGTAAACCTGGGGGTCAGAATTGCGCACATAAAAAACCGGGCGACTTTGCAGTCGCCCGGTTCGGTTTGACGGTTACAGATGCGATTCGGCGTATTCGGCCAGGATCGAGCGAGGCACCCCTTGCAGGGTGATGTGCACACCGTTGGGGAAATCCTTGAAGCGTTCGGTCAGGTAGGTCAGCCCGGAACTGGTCGCGGACAGGTAAGGGGTGTCGATCTGTGCCAGGTTGCCCAGGCACACCACTTTGGAACCGGCGCCGGCCCGGGTGATGATGGTTTTCATCTGGTGCGGCGTGAGGTTCTGGCATTCGTCGATCAGGATCAGGCTCTGCTGGAAGCTGCGACCGCGAATGTAGTTGAGCGATTTGAACTGCAACGGCACTTTGCTGAGGATGTAGTCGACGCTGCCATGGGTGTTTTCGTCATCCATGTGCAAGGCTTCGAGGTTGTCGGTGATGGCGCCCAGCCACGGCTCCATTTTTTCCGCCTCGGTGCCGGGCAGGAAGCCGATTTCCTGGTCCAGGCCCTGCACGCTGCGGGTGGCGATGATGCGGCGATAGCGCTTGCTGACCATGGTCTGCTCGATCGCCGCGGCCAGCGCCAGAATGGTTTTACCCGAGCCGGCGGCGCCGGACAGGTTGACCAGGTGAATATCCGGATCCAGCAGCGCGTACAGCGCCAGGCTCTGGTAGATGTCCCGTGGCTTGAGGCCCCAGGCTTCCTGATGCAACAGCGGTTCCTGGTGCAGGTCGAGGATCAGCAGCTTGTCTTCTTCGATCTCCTTGATCCAGCCGACGAAGCCCTGCTCATCGATGATGAACTCGTTGATGTGCACGGCAGGCAGGTTGTCGATCAGCTGTACCTGATGCCAGGTGCGGCCGTGGTCCTGACGGGTTTCGACCTTGCTCACGCGGTCCCAGAAGGAGCCGGTCATGTTGTGATAGCCGTTGGGCAGCAGGGACACGTCGTCAACCAACTGGTCGGTGCTGTAGTCCTCGGCGTCGATCCCGCAGGCGCGCGCCTTGAGGCGCATGTTGATGTCTTTGGTAACGAGCACCACCGGTTTTTTCGGGTCGCGGGTATGCAGGTCGATCAGCTGGTTGATGATTTTGTTGTCGTTCAGATGCTCGGGCAGAATCAGGTTCGATTCGGCCTGCTTGCTCATCAGAATCGACAGCAAGCCCTTCGGGCCGCCCTTGCCGCGCTGGATCGGCACGCCCTGTTCGACATCATCGGGTGAAGCATCGCCCAGGGTCTTGTCGATCAGCCGGATAGCCTGACGGCATTCGGCGGCCACGCTGTGATGCCCGCTCTTGAGCTTGTCCAGCTCTTCAAGCACGGTCATCGGGATCGCGACGTGGTGTTCTTCGAAATTCAGCAGGGCGTTTGGATCGTGAATCAGTACGTTGGTATCGAGTACATAAAGGATTGGCTGGTTGGAGGAAGGGCTACGTCCGTGATCATCCATACTCGGTCACCTTTGTGGGAGCCATTCGACGCAATACCTCGGCGGTGCTGCGCCTCGAAGTGACTGCCGAATCCACCTGCACAGCTTTTGTCGGGATAGCAGGTGAACCGCACACAAAATGGGTCTTGGAAGACGCCACCTGTGTTGCAGGTTTCGGCGGTCTGACTTCGTAATACTCCAAAACCCGTGACAGAAAAAAGCACTTTGACGCTTTTTTGAAGTTTATTTTGCAAAGTGACGAAAAGCCCTTGGCGGACCGCCCTGCCCCCGTTAGAGTCGGAAGTCCGCCTGCATCGAATTCTGCAAAAAATTCACCCCAAGCCCAATGTTTCCGGGCTCTTGCCGTTTTTCAGCGAAACGCGTCCTGACAGTCTTCCCAGCCGATGCCGCTTTGCGCGGTTTGCGCGATCAGCCACGGCAACGCAGTCTTCACCGCATCCTGCTTCATGTTGAAATTGATCACCCCGTGCCGCCACAGCAGCATCAGGGTCAGCACCCGCTGCGCGCTCGGAGCGCCCTTGAGCTTGCCGGCGCCGTCCTGGGCATCGATGTCCCACAGCGCCACTTGCAGGCCCTGGCTGTTGAAAAAGCTCCGGGCATCGCTACGACGTTGCCCTTCCGGTGGACGGAACAGCGGCACGTAGTTCTCCGGCAACTTGTTCTTGACCAGATCGGCACTGCGCCGCACCGAATCCTGCCAGTCCTGCCAGTGGCTGTGGGAGCGGAACTCCCAGCCCTGCACGCCGACGCACTGCTGCGAAAACGCCGCTTGCAGGCTGCTGACGGAACGGTCGGCCAGCCGCGCCTGAACATCCTTGCCCAGCATGAAAAAGGTGCCGCTCAGGTTCGACTTGCGCAGGTACTCGGCGAGCCAGTCGGTGTTGTCCGGTTGCAGGTTGGCGGCGCTGTCGAAACTCAGCAGAAACAAGCGATCATGCATGTCGTCGCCGTTGCGCTCGTAGTCTCCGAAATGATCGAGTTCGCTGCTGGTCTGCGGCGACAGCGCAGCCTTGCGCATCAGCTCATCGAGGTATTGCAGGTGGAAGATCCGGCTCGGCTCGGCCCACTTGGTGTAATAGCTTTCGTCGCTGACCACGAATTTGGCGGCCTGCTCGCGCAGGGTCGGCAGGTCTTCGACGAGGAAGCAGAACGAGGCGTCCTGATCGCAGCTTTGCTGGGCAAAGTTGTAGTTGGCCAGCAGCCGCTGCCACAGGCGCTCGCGCAGGCTGTTGATTGCATCCAGATTGACCGTGCGCAGCCCCAGACGCTGGGCGAGCGCCGCTTCGTCCAGCGCTTCGGTGCCGAGCAGGCCTCGGGCGAACATCAGGATTTCCGCCCGCGAGGCGACATCGAACAGGGTCGGATTGTCGAGTTTTTCCGGCCAGGTGCTGCGATCCAGCGTCGCGATATCGCCCGGCGCCGCAACGGCACCGACGCTCAACAGCCACGCGGTGAAAAAAAGAACAATGCGCAAAGGGTGTCTCCATAACAAAACCCGCGCCGCACTATAGCCGATCCGGCTCGTAAACCGCCGATCACCTATGGACGCGATAGCTGGAGTCATCCGCCCCAACCCCCTAGAATCGCCCCCACGATTAAAGGAGACGACTTCATGCTGATGGTGATTTCCCCCGCCAAGACCCTCGATTACGAAACACCGCCGGCGACCCAGCGCTTCACCCAGCCGCAATACCTCGACCATTCCCAGGAACTGATCCAGCAACTGCGCGAACTGAGCCCGGCGCAGATCAGCGAACTGATGCACGTGTCCGACAAGATCGGCGGCCTTAACGCCGCGCGTTTCGGCAGCTGGACACCGGCGTTCACCCCGGAAAACGCCAAACAGGCACTGCTGGCCTTCAAGGGCGACGTCTACACCGGGCTTGATGCCCAGTCGTTCAGCGAAGCCGACTTCGATTACGCGCAACAGCACCTGCGCATGCTCTCCGGCCTTTACGGCCTGCTGCGGCCGCTCGACCTGATGCAGCCGTATCGCCTGGAAATGGGCACCAAACTGGCCAACGCCCGTGGCAAGGACTTGTACGCCTTCTGGGGCACGCGCATCAGCGAATGGCTGAACGAAGCGCTGGCCGACCAGGGCGACGACGTGCTGCTCAACCTGGCGTCCAACGAATACTTCTCGGCGGTCAAACGCACAGCCTTGAATGCGCGGATCATCAACACCGAATTCAAGGACCTTAAAAACGGCCAGTACAAGATCATCAGCTTCTACGCCAAGAAAGCCCGGGGCCTGATGAGCCGCTTCGTGATCCAGGAAAAAATCAACGATCCGGCCCTGCTCAAGCAGTTCGATGTGCAGGGTTATCGCTACAGCGCCGAGCAATCGAAACCGGATAATCTGGTGTTTCTACGCGATCACGCCCCCGAATAAAGCATGCCTAATGCACGACTCTTTATATGAAGAGTCGTGCAGCTCGCACGATGTCAAAAAACCCCCGCCACATTTCGCCATTTTACTGGCGCCAGAAAAACATCCCTGTCTTTTCTAAGATTAGTTTCACTCGACACTGATCATTTTTTTCAGTAGTGGCACCTAAATTTTTTCACCGTAGTGGCACAAAACTATCTAACGTGATTTTTCGCCTGTTATTAAAGGTCGAAAACGAAACTGCTATCAAATTGATACTGGTGCCATCTCTGACAATATTTCAAGAAATTTCAGATTTCGCGATGAGCGGACAGGAACTTCGTCCGAATGCATAGCTCATACCACCGGTAACGATTCTCGCCGAGTTTGTACGAGATAACTTACGCGGAGCAGATAGCCATGTAACCAAGTTGTCACAGCAACTTGCCTAGATGACTAACTAGTCTCAAAGCAGACGATGGACAGGAGATACGCACCATTAATATCCCCTACAAAGGCCATGGCCGCGCCCTTATAAACGTGCTCACCTGAGCACCCAACCGCTTGATTTACGGGACTTTCATCCTGACATCGAGCGCGCAAGACGATTGCACAAGAGTCTTCTCCAAAGAAGATCGGCTGCATAACAGGGCACGTCATAACAACAAGGCCTGGTTGCGCACATCTTGAGTGCACTTATTTAGACACTCGGAACTTAAGTATGCCTGCACACGGCATTGTGGCGCCTGTATGCCGCACTTTCGAGTGCACTAATGAACGCTGAACACCATTAACTCCGGCCCTCTAAGGCCTGATATATACAGAGGTAATTGCGATGCGCATCAGCATATTTGGTTTGGGTTACGTTGGCGCAGTATGTGCCGGTTGCCTGTCTGCTCGGGGCCACGACGTAGTGGGCGTCGATGTTGCCAAAGACAAGATCGACATGATCAACGCTGGCAAATCTCCCATTGTCGAACCGGGCCTGGGCGAGTTGCTGGCACAAGGTATTCAGACCGGTCGTCTGCGCGGCACGACCAACTTCGCCGAAGCGATTCGCGACACCGACCTGTCGATGATCTGCGTCGGTACGCCGAGCAAAAAGAACGGCGACCTGGAACTGAACTACATCGAAGCGGTATGCCGCGAGATCGGTTTTGTCCTGCGTGAAAAGTCCACCCGCCACACCATCGTGGTGCGCAGCACCGTATTGCCGGGCACCGTGGCAAACGTTGTCATCCCGATCCTCGAAGACTGCTCCGGCAAAAAAGCCGGCGTTGATTTCGGTGTCGCCGTGAACCCTGAGTTCCTGCGTGAATCCACCGCGATCGCCGACTACGACCTGCCACCGATGACCGTCATCGGCGAGTTCGACAAGGCGTCGGGTGACGTTCTGCAATCGCTGTACGAAGAACTCGACGCACCGATCATCCGCAAGGACATCGCCGTTGCCGAGATGATCAAGTACACCTGCAACGTCTGGCACGCCACCAAAGTGACCTTCGCCAACGAGATCGGCAACATCGCCAAAGCCGTGGGCGTCGATGGCCGCGAAGTGATGGACGTGGTCTGCCAGGACAAGACCCTCAACCTGTCCCAGTACTACATGCGCCCGGGCTTCGCCTTCGGCGGTTCGTGCCTGCCGAAAGATGTGCGCGCCCTGACCTACCGCGCCGGTTCCCTGGACGTCGAAGCGCCGCTGCTCAACTCGCTGATGCGCAGCAACGAATCGCAAGTGCAGAACGCCTTCGACATCGTTGAAAGCCACGACAAACGCAAAGTCGCCCTGCTGGGCCTGAGCTTCAAGGCCGGCACCGACGACCTGCGCGAAAGTCCGCTGGTGGAACTGGCCGAGATGCTGATCGGCAAGGGTTACGACCTGAGCATCTACGACAGCAACGTCCAGTACGCTCGTGTCCACGGCGCGAACAAGGACTACATCGAGTCGAAGATCCCGCACGTATCGTCCCTGCTCAATTCGGACTTCGATTCGGTGATCGACAACTCCGACGTGATCATCCTCGGCAACCGCGACGAGAAGTTCCGCGCCCTGGCCGAAGAAGCGCCGCAGGGCAAGCAGGTGATCGACCTGGTGGGCTTCATGTCCAAGGCCACCAGTGCCGGTAGCCGCACTGAAGGCATCTGCTGGTAACTCGGCCCTAAGCGACAAGCCTCGAGCTGCAAGCCAAAGCGTTTCACTTGCAGCTCGAAGCTTGAAGCTTGTCGCTTAAAGCCCCCATCACCTTCGGATGACGGTCATGTCCAAGCTCAAACATTTTTTTCTGCAATCCGCCGGCTGGCTTTTGTTTCTGAGCCTGCTGATGGGCCTGGCCCTGATGCTGCCCACGTCCACGTTCGACTCCGAGTCGAAGGACTTCATTTTCCTGATTGGCGCCGTAGGTATCTGGCGCTACTCGATGGGTGCCACGCACTTTGTGCGCGGCATGATTTTCCTCTACATCGTCTACCCGCACCTGCGCCGCAAGGTTCGCAAGCTGGGTAAAGCGGCGGACCCGTCCCATGTGTTTCTGATGGTCACCAGTTTCCGCATCGACGCGTTGACCACCGCGCAGGTCTACAGCTCGGTGATCCGCGAAGCCATCGACTGCGAACTGCCGACCACCGTGGTCTGCTCGATCGTCGAAATGTCCGATGAGCTGCTGGTCAAGGCACTGTGGGCACGGATGAATCCGCCAGACCGGGTGAAACTCGACTTCGTGCGCATTCCCGGCACCGGCAAACGCGATGGCCTGGCCTATGGTTTCCGCGCGATCTCCCGTCACCTGCCGGACGACCGCGCCGTGGTGGCCGTGATCGACGGCGACACCGTGCTCGGCGAAGGCGTCGTGCGCAAAACCGTGCCGTGGTTCCAGATGTTCGGCAACGTCGGCGGCCTGACCACCAACGAATTTTGCGAAGTGCGCGGCGGCTACATCATGAGCGAATGGCACAAGCTGCGTTTCGCCCAGCGCCACATCAACATGTGCTCGATGGCCCTGTCCAAACGCGTGCTGACCATGACCGGGCGCATGTCGGTGTTCCGCGCCACCGTGGTCACCAACCCGGAATTCATCGCCGACGTTGAAAGCGACTCGCTGCAACACTGGCGTCTGGGCCGTTTCAAGTTCCTGACCGGCGACGACAAGTCGAGCTGGTTCAGCCTGATGCGCCTGGGCTACGACACCTTCTACGTGCCGGATGCCGCGATCAACACCGTTGAACACCCGCCGGAAAAGAGCTTCATCAAGGCCAGCCGCAAACTGATGTTCCGCTGGTACGGCAACAACCTGCGGCAGAACTCGCGAGCGCTGGGCCTGGGCGTGAAACGCCTCGGCGCCTTCACCTCGGTGGTGCTGTTCGACCAGCGCGTATCGATGTGGACCTCCTTGCTCGGCCTGACCGTGGCAATCATCGCCAGCTTCAAGTACGGCACCGCGTTCATCCTGGTTTACCTGCTGTGGATCGGCATCACCCGTCTGATTCTGACGCTGTTGCTGTCCTGCTCGGGCCACCGGATCGGTCCGGCCTACCCGGCGATTCTCTATTACAACCAGATCGTCGGCGCGCTGGTGAAGATCTACGTGTTCTTCCGCCTCGACCAACAATCCTGGACCCGACAACCCACTTCCCTGACCCGTGATCTCGCCAGCTTTCAACGTTGGTTCAACACCTGGTCGTCTCGGACCATGACCTTCTCCGCCGGCAGCATTTTCGTCGCCGTGCTGCTGATGATGGTCTGACCTGCCCCTATTGAATTAACAAGGAAATCGCCCCCATGAATACCGCCGTCAACGCCAACGTAGTGCATGAATCCGAAGCCCAGCGCCAGCACGCCCGTGTGAAAATCCCGGCCAAGCTGCGTTTCTTCGGCCCCGACCGGACTCCGGTTGAAGCGCGGGTCCTCGACCTGTCCGCCGGTGGTCTGGCGTTCAACGCCGGACAACTGCCGCTGACCGTCGGCGAGGTGTACAAGGCGCGTCTGCAGTTCGTCATCGACAACCTCGGCCTGGCCATGGACGTTGAACTGCAAGTGCGCTCCTTCGACCGCCAGACGGGTCGTGCTGGCTGCCAGTTCCAGAACCTTGAACCGCAGGACATTTCGACCCTGCGTCACCTGATCACTTCGCACCTGGCCGGCGACATCGTCAGCATCGGTGAAGTGCTGGCGACCCTGCAGCGCGACAACTTTACCAAGGCCCGCAAGGTCAAGGACGGCGACTCCGGCATGACCCCGTTCGGGCGTCTGAAAGCGGTGACGTTCAGCGCCGGTATCTTCGCGGTCGGCCTGGTGGCGGCGGGTTTCATTTTCAAATCGGTGTACAGCATGTACTTCGTCAGCCACGCCCAGGCCGGTCTGGTCAGCGTGCCGGGCATGAACATCACCATGCCGCGCGACGGCACCGTACAGAGCCTGGTGAAGTCCGACGGCGTCGCCGCAAAAGGCGCACCGCTGGCGACGTTCAGCACCAGCATGCTCGACGTACTCAAAGGTCACCTGGAAGAAGATCAACTGTCCCCGGCCAAGGTTGAAGAACTGTTCGGCAAGCAGATGACCGGCACCCTGACCTCGCCCTGCGATTGCACCGTGGCCCAGCAACTGGTGGCCGACGGTCAATACGCGAGCAAGGGCGACGTGATCTTCCAACTGGTGCCGCGCAACACCCAGGCCACCGTCGATGCGCGCTTCTCCTATCGCCAGTTCGGCGACGTGCGTCCGGGCACCCCGGTGAGTTTCCAGATCGCCGGCGAAGACAAGACCCGCACCGGCAAGATCGTCAGCAGCACCAGCCTGAAAAGCGCTGACCTGTCCTCCGACATCCGTGTGCAGATCCAGCCTGACGAGCCGCTGGACAGCCGCTTCGCCGGCCGCCCGGTGGAAGTCAACAGCGACCGTGGTCCGAACCTGAACTGGCTGATCGACAAAGCCATGGCTGCCGGTCTTTAAGTCGAGGACATGCCCGTGACGAGCCCTATCAGAATCCTGCCGGTCCCGCTGACCCTGGCCATGGCAATCGCCCTGGCCGGTTGCGCCGGCCTGCCCGACCAGCGTCTGGCCAACGAAGCGCTCAAGCGCGGTGACACCGCGACCGCCGCGCAGAACTACCGTGCGCTGGCCGACCTGGGTTACAGCGAAGCCCAGGTGGGCCTCGCCGATATTCAGGTCGACAGCCGCGACCCGGAACAGATGAAACAGGCCGAAGCCACCTACCGCGCCGCCGCCAGTGTTTCGCCGCGTGCCCAGGCCCGACTCGGCCGCTTGCTGGTGGCCAAGCCTGGCTCCACCGAAGCCGAACATCAGGAAGCCGAAAGCCTGCTGAAGAAAGCCGCCGCCAGTGGCGAAGGCAACACGCTGATCCCGCTCGCGATGCTGTACCTGCAATTCCCGCACAGCTTCCCGAACATCAACGCCCAGCAGCAGATCGATCAATGGCGCAAATCCGGTTACCCGGAAGCCGGTCTCGCTCAGGTGCTGCTGTATCGCACCCAGGGCACTTACGACCAGCATCTGGATGACGTGGAAAAAATCTGCAAGGCCGCGCTCAACACCACCGACATCTGCTACGTCGAGCTGGCCACGGTCTATCAGAAACGTGGCGCGCCGGAGCAACAGGCCGAACTGATCAAACAACTGCAGGCCGGTTACAGCCGCGGCACCGTCAGTGCTCAACGGGTGGATTCCGTGGCCCGTGTGCTGGCCGATTCGACCCTGGGCAAGACCGACGAAAAAACCGCGCAGTCGCTGCTCGAACCGATCGCTCCAGGCTACCCGGCGTCGTGGGTCACCCTCGCGCAACTGCTCTACGACTTCCCGGAACTGGGCGACACCGACCAGATGATGAAGTACCTGGACAACGGCCGCGCCGCCGACCAGCCGCGCGCCGAGCTGTTGCTGGGCAAGCTCTACTACGAAGGCAAACTGGTCCCGGCCGACGCGAAAGTCGCCGAGGAACATTTCCAGAAAGCCGTCGGCCGCGAAGTCGCCGCCGACTACTACCTCGGCCAGATCTACCGCCGTGGCTACCTGGGCAAGGTCTATCCACAGAAGGCCCTCGACCATCTCCTGACCGCTGCGCGCAACGGCCAGAACAGCGCCGACTTCGCCATCGCCCAGCTGTTTTCCCAAGGCAAGGGCACCAAGCCCGACCCAGTCAACGCTTACGTGTTCAGCCAGTTGGCCAAAGCCCAAAACACTCCGCAAGCCGATGAGCTGGCGACCACCCTCGCCGCGCAACTGCCGCCCGAGCGCCTGGCCGAAGCCCGGCGTCTGCTGCAACAGGAACAGGCGACCCGTGGCGCCCTGAGCCAGAACACGCTGCAACTGCACGCCCTGCAAGAAGAAGACGGCGAGGAAAAATTATGAAATTGAATCCCTTTGTGAAGGCCGGCATTGGCCTCACGTTCGCGCTGATCTGGTCTTGCCCGACCCTGGCCGCGATGACTGAATCGAAGAACTTCGGCCTCGAGGTGAAAATCACCGGCCAGTCCGAAGACGACCGCGACCTCGGCACCGCCAGCGGCGGCGACGTCAACGGTGTCGGCCTCGACCTGCGTCCGTGGGTCTACGGCGAAAGCGGCGCGTGGAGCGCGTACGCCATGGGCCAGGCCGTAACCTCGACCGACATCATCGAGACCGACACCCTGCAGCAGTCCGACAGCGACGGCACCCAGACCACCGACAACGGCGACCGCAAGACCAAGAAAAACTACCTGGCGATGCGCGAGTTCTGGGTCGGCTACAGCGGCCTGACGCCCTACCCCGGCGAGATCCTCAAGTTCGGTCGCCAGCGTCTGCGCAACGACGACGGCCAGTGGCGCGACACCAACATCGAAGCGCTGAACTGGACCTTCGACACCACCCTGTTGCGGGCCAACGCCGGTGTCGCCGAACGCTTCAGCGAATACCGCACCGACTTGAAAGAGCTGGCGCCGAAAGACAAGGATCGCCTGCACGCCTACGCCGATGCCGCTTACCAGTGGACGCCGGGCAACTGGGTCGGCATTCGCGGCCACCACACCCATGACGACGGCAAGCTCGACTATCCGGAGCCAGGCGTGGCCGGCGATTCGCTGGACAAGAAAGAAAACGGCGACATCAGCTGGCTCGGCCTGACCGCCGACAGCGACGCCTATAACTGGCGCAACACCAACACCGTCAACTACTGGGGCAGCATCACCGGCATGAGCGGCGACCGCGACACGGTCAACGCCCTCAACGCCGATGGCACTCGTCCGGCGCAAGCCAAGCGCAGTGACAACGTCGACGGCTGGGCCACCGACATCGGTGTGCGTCTGCGCCTCGATCCGCAATGGCAGGTCGGTGCGGCATATGCCCGTGCCAGCGCCGATTACGAACAGAACGGCCTGGAAAGCAACCGCTCGAACTACACCGGTACTCGCTCCCGCGTACACCGATTCGGCGAAGCCTTCCGTGGCGAAATGAACAACATGCAGACCGCCACCCTGTTCGGTTCGTGGATGCTCAACGACCAGTACGACGCCAGCCTGATCTACCACAAGTTCTGGCGCGTGGACGGCAACAAGCCGGTGGGCAGCAACGGCATCAACGCCGTGGAAAACAACACCGACGACGTCACCGGCGCGATCCTCTCCAGCACCTCGCTGCCACTGCAGGACGGCAACAAGGATCTGGGCCAGGAAATGGATCTGGTGGTCACCAAGTACTTCAAGCAAGGCTTGCTGCCGGCAGCGCTGAGCCAGTCGATCGACGAGCCGTCGGCGCTGGTACGTTTCCGTGGCGGTGTGTTCAAGCCGGGTGATGCCTATGGCAGCCAGGTCGATTCGTACATGCACCGCGCGTTCATCGACGTGATCTGGCGCTTCTGATGCAAACCGCCAAGGGAGTGCCCGACATGAACAGTGCCCGCAAAGGCTCACTCAGCCTGCTGGCCGGCGCGATGCTGCTGGCCTCGGCCGGCGCCTTCGCCAGTGTGGAACCGGCCAAACCCGCGACCACCGCCAAGGAGCTGCAACAGGCCAAGACCTACACCGTCAGCAGCGCGCCGACCGAAGCGCTGGAACTGGCCAAGCCGAAATTGCCCGACCTCTCCGGCTACACCGCCGAAGCCGCCGCCGCGAAAATCGTGCGCAGCAAACCGGGCAAGATCAGCGTGCGCCGGATGATGCAGGAAGACGCCCTGAAGGACTTCATCGGCGGCGACAACAAGATGGCCGAATGGGTAGTGCGTCAGCACGGCATCCCGCAGGCGATCTTCGTCGACGACGGCTACATGAACCTGAAAGAGCTGGCGCAGAAACTGCCCAAGCAGTACTTCAGCGAAACCTCGCCAGGCGTGTATCTGGCCAAGCTGCCGATCGTGGTCGGCCGCAAAGGCATCCTCGAAATCGACGGCCAGACCCAGGAGTTGCGCCTGTCCCAGGAGGCCGGTTCGTTCCTGGTCAACGACGGACAGCTGTTCGTGCGTGACACCAAGGTCACCGGCTGGCGCGAGAAGGACAACGGCCCGGCAACCTTCCGTTCGCCGAAGGAATTCCGGCCGTTCCTGCTGGCCTGGGGTGGCACCGAGACCTACATCGTCAACAGCAAGATGGCCAGCTTCGGCTACGCCAACAGTAAGTCCTACGGCGTGAGTATTTCCCAGTACACGCCGAACATGGCCAAGGTGCTCAAGCGTCCCGAGCCGACCGGCTGGATCGTCGGCTCCGAGTTCTCGGACATGTGGTACGGCTTCTACTGCTACGAGACCCGCGACTTCGTGGTCAAGGGCAACACCTACAAGGACAACATCGTCTACGGCATCGACCCGCACGACCGTTCCCACGGTCTGATCATTGCCGAGAACACGGTGTACGGCACGAAGAAGAAGCACGGGATCATCATTTCCCGTGAAGTGAACGACAGCTTCATCTTCAACAACAAAAGCTACGACAACCACCTCTCGGGCCTGGTGATCGACCGTAACAGCGTCAACAACATCATTGCCTACAACGAGATCTACAAGAACCACACCGACGGCATCACCCTCTACGAGTCCGCCGACAACCTGCTGTGGGGCAACAAGGTCATCAGCAACAAGCGCCACGGCATCCGCATTCGTAACAGCGTGAACATCCGCCTCTACGAAAACGTCGCCATGGCCAACGGCCTGACCGGCGTCTACGGGCACATCAAGGATCTGACCGACACCGACCGTGACATCAAGCTCGACCCGTTCGACGCCCAGGTCTCGCTGATCGTGGTCGGCGGTGAACTGGCGGCCAATGGCAGCGGCCCGCTGTCGATCGATTCGCCGTTGAGTGTCGAGCTGTATCGCGTGTCGATGCTGGCGCCGACCAAATCCAGCGGCATCAGCTTCAACGGCATCCTCGGCGAGCGCCAGGATGAAATTCTCGACCTGCTGGTGCGCCAGCAGAAAGCCGTGCTGATCGACCCTGTCGAACGCCAGACCGAATTGCAGGACTGAGGATAATTTTATGCACCCACACCTGATCAAATTACTCAGCCTGTCGGCCCTGACCGTGGGCATTCTGGCGGCCAGCAACGGCGCCCGCGCGGACGAAGTGAAAGCGCCGACGTTCACCGCCGAGCCGTGCTGCAGCCTGTGCCCGGCCGCCCACGACGCGAAGAACTACACCACCCGCTACCAGCAGAACTTCACCACTCTGGTGCAGGCGCAGGGCGACTGGCTGTTCCGGACCCAGGAAGATTTGCGCACCGAGTTCAACACCACCCCGGCCGGCTACAAACGCCTGCAACAGCTGCACGATGCGTTCAAGGCCAAAGGCGTCGAACTGGTGATCGTCTACCAGCCAACCCGTGGTCTGGTGAACCGCAACAAGCTCAACCCGGCGGAAAAAGCCGCGTTCGATTACGAGAAAGCACTGGGTAATTACAAGACCATGCTCGGCCGTTTCGCCAAGATGGGTTACGTGGTGCCAGACCTGTCGCCGCTGACCAACGAGTCGCTGCCGGACACCCTGCCCGCCCACGACTTCTACTTTCGTGGTGACCAGCACTGGACGCCGTACGGTGCCCAGCGCACGGCGAAAATCGTCGCCGAGAAGGTCAAGCAGATCCCGGCCTTCGCCGACATTCCCAAGCGTGAGTTCGAAACCAAACGCTCCGGACGCATGGGCAAGACCGGCACCCTGCACAACATGGCCGGGCAACTGTGCGGCACCAGTTACGCGATCCAGTACATGGACCAGTTCACCACCGAGCCTAAGGGCGAAGCGGGTGACGGCGACCTGTTCGGTGATTCCGGCAATCCGCAGATTACCCTCGTGGGTACGTCGCACAGCGGCAAGAACTACAACTTCGCCGGCTTCCTTGAAGAAGCCATCGGCGCCGACATTCTCAACGTCGCCTTCCCCGGCGGCGGTCTGGAAGGTTCGATGCTGCAGTACCTGGGCAGCGACGAATTCCAGAAGACGCCGCCGAAAATCCTCATCTGGGAATTCTCGCCGCTGTACCGCCTCGACCAGGAAACCATCTATCGCCAGATGATGGCGCTGCTCGACAACGGCTGCGAAGGCAAAGAGGCGCAAATGTCCGCCAGCACCACGCTCAAGCCGGGCGGCAAACAAGAACTGCTGGTCAACAGCAAGAACCTGAACCTGCAGAACAGCAGCCATCAGGTCGACATCCGCTTCGCCGACACCTCGGTGAAAACCCTGCAAGCCACCCTCTGGTACATGAACGGTCGCCACGAGGACATCAAGATCGAGAAACCGGAAACCTCCGACACCGACGGTCGTTTCGCCTTTGAGTTGCGCACGGACGAAGACTGGGCCTCGCAAAACCTGCTGGCGGTCGAAGTCCAGGGCCCGGAAGCGGGCACCGCGCCACAGAAAGTCGAAGCGAAAATCTGCAAACGCAACGTATTCCCGGGCGCTGGGCCACAAACCGCTCAGGTCGGGCAATGAGGTCTGCTATGCGAAATCCGAAACTGAAAACTCTTCTGGCGCCGACGCTGCTCGGGCTGGCGATCTTCGCCGGCACTGCGCAGGCCGCCGCACCACTGCGTCCGCCACAGGGCTACTTCGCGCCTGTGGATAAATTCAAGACCGGCGACAAGAGCGAAGGCTGCGATGCAATGCCGACGCCCTACACCGGGCCACTGCAATTTCGCAGCAAATACGAAGGCTCGGACAAGGCCCGCGCGACGCTGAACGTGCAGTCGGAAAAAGCCTTTCGCGACACCACCAAAGACATCACCACACTTGAGCGCGGCACTGCCAAACGGGTGATGCAGTTCATGCGCGACGGTCGTCCGGAACAGCTCGATTGCACGCTGAATTGGTTGACTGCCTGGGCCAAGGCCGATGCGTTGATGTCGAAGGATTTCAACCACACCGGCAAGTCGATGCGCAAATGGGCGCTGGGCAGCATGGCCTCTTCGTACATTCGCCTGAAGTTCTCCGACTCCCATCCGCTGGCCCAGCACCAGCAGGAAGCCCAGGTGATCGAAGCCTGGTTCAGCAAAATGGCCGATCAGGTGGTCAGCGACTGGGACAACCTGCCGCTGGAAAAAACCAACAACCACTCGTACTGGGCAGCCTGGTCGGTGATGGCGACGTCGGTCGCGACCAACCGCCGCGACCTGTTCGATTGGGCAGTCAAGGAATACAAGGTCGGCGTCAATCAAGTCGATGCCGACGGTTTCCTGCCGAACGAACTCAAGCGCCAGCAACGCGCCCTCGCCTATCACAACTACGCCCTGCCGCCGCTGGCGATGATCGCCAGTTTCGCCCAGGTCAACGGTGTGGATCTGCGTCAGGAAAACAACGGCGCGCTGAAACGTCTGGGTGACCGGGTGCTGGCCGGGGTGAAAGACCCGGATCAGTTCGAGAAGAAGAACGGCAAAGAGCAGGACATGACCGACCTGAAACAGGACATGAAATTCGCCTGGCTGGAACCGTTCTGCACCCTCTACACCTGCCCGCCGGATGTGATCGAGAAAAAGCATGGCATGCAGCCGTTCAAGACCTTCCGCCTCGGCGGCGACCTGACCAAGGTCTACGACCCGTCCCATGAAAAGGGCAACAAGGGATCGTGAAAAGCGAAAGGCAAAAGCCCCTCACCCTAGCCCTCCCGAAACGTCGGACCGCCCGGAGGGAGAGGGGACTGACCGAGGTGCTTTTGAGAGATCCGCCGACCTGAGCTACCGAGTGGTTCTCAGGTTTTGAAAGCGATCGAAACAAGGGGCCATTGGCTGCAATAGGAAAGACCGAGCCGATCTCAATTTTGGCAACAACCGAGATCAGGCTCCCTCTCCCTCCGGGAGAGGGCGGGGGGTGAGGGCTGCGGTCGCAAGGCCACCCACAACCGTCGAAGAAACACCGTTTCACCCCTCCAACATCACGGGGGGGTTGGGGGGGCTTTGGCCCTTGACTGTTGGTTCAAACATGGAGAGATCGGGATGGTATTTTCATCCAACGTGTTCCTGTTTCTGTTCTTGCCGATCTTTCTCGGCTTGTACTACCTGAGCGGGCAACGCTATCGCAACCTGCTGCTGCTGATCGCCAGCTACGTGTTCTACGCGTGGTGGCGGGTGGACTTCCTGGCGCTGTTCGCCGGCGTCACCCTGTGGAACTACTGGATCGGCCTGAAAGTCGGCGCCGCCGGCGTGCGCAGCAAACCGGCCCAGCGCTGGCTGTTGCTCGGCGTGGCGGTGGACCTGTGCATCCTCGGCTACTTCAAGTACGCCAACTTCGGCGTCGACAGCATCAACGCGATCATGACCTCGATGGGACTTGAGCCGTTCATCCTGACCCACGTACTGTTGCCGATCGGTATCTCGTTCTACATCTTCGAGTCGATCAGCTACATCATCGACGTCTACCGCGGCGACACTCCGGCCACCCGCAACCTGATCGACTTTGCAGCGTTCGTGGCGATCTTCCCGCACCTGATCGCCGGCCCCGTGCTGCGCTTCCGTGACCTGGCCGATCAGTTCAACAACCGCACTCACACCCTCGACAAGTTCTCCGAGGGCTGCACGCGGTTCATGCAGGGTTTCATCAAGAAGGTCTTCATCGCCGACACCCTCGCCGTGGTGGCCGACCATTGCTTCGCCCTGCAAAACCCGACCACGGGCGATGCCTGGCTCGGCGCGCTGGCCTACACCGCACAGCTGTATTTCGACTTCTCCGGTTACAGCGACATGGCCATCGGCCTGGGCCTGATGATGGGTTTCCGCTTCATGGAAAACTTCAAGCAGCCGTACATCAGCCAGTCGATTACCGAGTTCTGGCGCCGCTGGCACATCAGCCTGTCGACCTGGCTGCGTGACTACCTGTACATCACCCTCGGCGGCAACCGTAAAGGCACGCTGATGACCTATCGCAACCTGTTCCTGACCATGCTGCTCGGTGGTCTGTGGCACGGCGCGAACATCACCTACATCGTCTGGGGTGCGTGGCACGGCATGTGGCTGGCGATCGAAAAAATGCTCGGCCTCAACACCGCGCCGCGCAGCCTCAATCCGATTCGCTGGGCGCTGACCTTCCTGCTGGTGGTCATGGGCTGGGTGATCTTCCGCGCCGAGAACCTGCACGTTGCCGGCCGCATGTACGGCGCGATGTTCAGCTTCGGCGACTGGTCGCTGTCGGAACTCAATCAGGCCAGCCTCACCGGCCTCCAAGTCGCGACCCTGGTTGTGGCTTACGTGACTCTGGCGTTTTTCGGCCTGCGCGATCTGTACACCAATCAGCCGCCTGCCAAGAGCAAACCTGAGGTCAACGTCGAGGCCAATGGCCCGGCCACAGCGACTCCGGGAATGATCAAGGCAGCCCCGGGCGAAAACCCGGCGAGCATCCACGAGCCTGGCTACACCGTCGGCGTCGAAGCCCAGGTGCAACCGGCCTACTGGACCGCGGACTGGTCGCGCTACGTGATGCGCGGACTGATCCTGCTGCTGTTCATCGCCTCGATTCTCAAACTCTCGGCGCAAAGCTTCTCGCCGTTCCTTTACTTCCAGTTCTGAGGGATCTGACATGACCCGCTCATTACGCATCTTCTACATCGCACTGTTTCTGGTGACCCTGCTGGTGCTCGGTCTGTGGTCGGTGCGCAGCTTCTTCGGCTTCAGCACCAACGCCGATGCGACGGTGCTCAACGGTCGCTGGACCAAAGCCGTGGAAACCCACTACGACGACGAATTCCCGATCAAGCGTCTGGGCACCAATCTCTGGGCCGCGCTGGATTTCAAACTGTTCAACGAAGGTCGTCCGGGCGTGGTGCTCGGTCGCGATCAGTGGTTGTACAGCGATGAGGAATTCAACCCGATCGTCAACGAAGAGCTGAACCTGCAAGGCAACTACGCGCTGGTCGAAGGCGTGCGCCAGACCCTGAAAGAGAAAGGCGTGAAACTGGTGATGGCGATCGTGCCGGCCAAGGCTCGCCTGTACCCGGAACACCTGGGTGAAGTGAAACCGGCAAGCATCCACGCCAACCTCTATCAAGACTTCCATGCCCGTGTCGCGGCGGACAAGATCCTCGCCCCCGACCTGCTCGGCCCGCTGCAAGCGGCCAAGCAAAACGGTCAGCAAGTGTTCCTGCGCACCGACACCCACTGGACCCCTGAAGGCGCGGAAATCGCCGCCAACACCCTGGCCAAGACCATCGCCGACAAGTTCCCGCTCAGCGGCGAGCCGCAGCGTTTCGTCACCACCCCGGCGGAGAAGGTCACACACAAGGGCGACCTGCGTCTGTTCCTGCCGCTGGATCCGCTGTTCGAAAACCTGATGCCGGCCAAGGAACCGCTGCAAAAGCGCAACACCGTAGCCGTCGAGCAGCCTGCCGGGGACGACGCCCTGTTCGCCAACAGCGAAGTGCCGGTGGCCCTGATCGGCACCAGCTACAGCGCCAACCCGAACTGGAACTTCGTCGGGGCGCTCAAGCAAGCGCTGCACAGCGACGTGGTCAATTACGCAGAAGATGGCCACGGCCCGATCCTGCCGATGCTCAGCTACCTGAAAAGCGATGACTTCAAGAACAGCCCGCCACAGGTGCTGATCTGGGAGTTTCCTGAACGATATCTGCCTGTGAACAACGAAATCGGCGACGCCGACCCGCAGTGGGTCGCAGAGCTTAAACAAGCCGGTGCTCGCCAACAAAACGTAGCCATCAACACTAAATCCGAGACGCCCGATCGGGCGCAAAACTGAAAGAGAGGTAACACCATGACTTTCACTACAACTCCTCGTCGTCTCGCCAAACGCTTCGCTCTGGTTGCCGGTCTGAGCGTGCTGTCGGTCCAGGCCTTCGCCGGTGGCGACGCTGCGCTGTACGGCCCGACTGCACCGAAAGGCTCGACCTTCGTGCGCGTCTACAACGCCAGCAACGCTGAAGTCAGCGCCACCGTCGGCAGCACCAATCTGAGCGACGTCGCGCCGCTGGCCAGCAGCGACTTCAGCTTCATGCCGGGCGGCGACTACAGCGCCAAGGTCGGCAGCCAGACCCTGCCGGTGAAACTCGCCGGTGACCACTACTACACCCTGGTCAACAACGCTTCCGGCGCGCCGCAACTGATCGAAGAACCGCCGTTCAAGAACAAGCAGAAATCCCTGGTGCGTGTGCAGAACCTCAGCGACAAGTCGCTGACCCTGAAGACCGCCGACGGCAAGACCGACGTGGTGCCGAACGTGGCCGCCAAGGGCCGTGGCGAGCGTGAAATCAACCCGGTGAAAGTCAGCCTGGCGCTGTACGAAGGCGACAAGAAAGTCGGCGACGTGAAACCGGTCGCCCTGGAGCGCGGTGAAGCAGCCGTGCTGTACGTCACCGGCAACGGCAGCAACCTGTCGCCAGTCTGGGTGAAACGCCCGGTGTCGACTCGCTAATCGCTCGAGCTATCAGCTACAAGCCTCAAGCTGCAAGTGAAGTGCTTCTAACTCGCCGCTTGCAGCTTGCAGCTCCCAACTGCATTTTTAGGAGTAAACAATATGATTCCGGTGATCTTGTCAGGTGGTAGCGGCTCACGTCTTTGGCCGCTTTCGCGCAAGCAGTTTCCCAAGCAGTTCCTCGCCCTGACCGGCGAACACACACTGTTCCAGCAAACCCTCGAGCGTCTGGTGTTCGAAGGCATGGACACCCCGATCGTGGTCTGCAACAAGGATCACCGCTTCATCGTCAACGAGCAGTTGGCCAGCCGCAATCTGGAATGCCAGCGGATCCTGATGGAACCGTTCGGTCGCAACACCGCGCCGGCCGTGGCCCTGACCGCGATGATGCTGGTCAATGAAGGTCGCGACGAATTGATGCTGGTGCTGCCGGCCGACCACGTTCTGGAAGACCAGAAAGCCCTGCAACGTGCCCTCGCTCTGGCCACCGTTGCCGCCGAAAACGGCGAGATGGTGCTGTTCGGCGTGCCGGCCACCAAACCGGAAACCGGTTACGGCTACATCAAGTCCACCGGTGATTCGCTGCTGCCGGAAGGCGTCAGCCGCGTTTCGCACTTCGTGGAAAAACCCGACGTCAAACGCGCCACCGAGTACGTTGAGTCCGGCGGTTACTACTGGAACAGCGGCATGTTCCTGTTCCGCGCCAGCCGCTTCCTCGAAGAGCTGAAAAAGCATGATCCGGACATCTACGACACCTGCCTGCTGACCCTCGAGCGCAGCCAGCAGGATGCCGACACCGTCACCCTGGACGAAGCCACCTTCGCCTGCTGCCCGGACAACTCCATCGACTATTCCGTGATGGAAAAAACCCAGCGCGCCTGCGTGGTGCCGCTGACTGCCGGCTGGAGCGATGTTGGCTGCTGGTCGTCGCTGTGGGAAGTCAACGAGAAGGACGCCAACGGCAACGTCAGCAAGGGCGACGTGGTGATCCAGGACAGCAAAAACTGCATGATCCACGGCAACGGCAAACTGGTGTCGGTGATCGGTCTGGAAAACATCGTGGTGGTCGAAACCAAGGACGCCATGATGATCGCCCACAAGGATAAGGTCCAAGGCGTCAAGCAGATGGTCAACACCCTCAACGCCCAGGGCCGCAGCGAAACCCAGAACCACTGCGAGGTGTACCGTCCGTGGGGCTCGTACGACTCGGTGGACATGGGCGGCCGCTTCCAGGTCAAGCACATCTCGGTCAAGCCGGGCGCATGCCTGTCGCTGCAGATGCACCACCACCGCGCCGAACACTGGATCGTGGTCAGCGGCACCGCCGAAGTGACCTGCGACGAGAACGTGTTTCTGCTCACTGAAAACCAGTCGACCTACATCCCGATCGCCTCGGTGCATCGCCTGCGCAACCCGGGCAAGATCCCGCTGGAAATCATCGAAGTGCAGTCGGGCTCGTACCTGGGCGAAGACGATATCGAGCGCTTCGAAGATATCTACGGTCGCTCTACCCCGATCGAACGCGGCGTGTCGGTGAAAACCATCGCGCAGTAAGCGTTCCGTAAAACAAGAAGTCCCCCGTCCAGCCCGCTGCGTCCCCTATCCGCAGCGGGTTGGGCGGGGGCTTTTTTTTTCGCCAACCGCCTCCAGGCTTAGGTAGGATGAACCTTCCCTGCCCACGAGGTTTCGCGACATGTTCATCGGCGTCTTGCTGGTCATCACCTGGCTGATCCTGCTGTTGCGCTACCCGGCCAAGGCCTTGCCGGTGTCCATGGCCGCCGCCGTTGGCCTCGGGTTGGTGGCGATGTGGGTGGTGTGGCTGGACAACCGCGAGGTCAAGCAACTGGCGCGCCTGGAACTGCGCATCGTCTATGCCCCCGAACACTGCCCCGCCGACCGCCCGCTGCTGCTCAAGATGAACAACGGCAACGACGTGCCGCTGACCGAACTGCGCTGGCGCATCGCGGCGTACGCGCCGGGCGACACCGTGAACCTGGCCGACAACCAATACGCCGCCCCGCGCTATCGCGGCCCCGGTGAATTGCAGCCCGGCGGCAACTGGGAAGACTGTCTGCCGATGCCGCCGTTGCGTCCCGGTTATCGCCCGCAGACCCTGGAGTTTCGCGCCGAGCGATTGCAGGGTAGTTTCTCCGACTGATCCCTCCCCTCACACTTTGCACAAGGAATGCGCCATGCCCGTTGCGTTGATTACCGGTTGTTCCAGCGGCATCGGCCGCGCCCTCGCCGATGCCTTCAAAGGCGCCGGCTACGAGGTCTGGGCCAGTGCGCGCAAGGCTGAAGATGTCGCGGCACTCGCCGCGGCCGGGTTCACGGCGGTGCAGCTCGACGTCAATGACAGCGCGGCGCTGGAACAACTCGCCGAACGGATCAACCAGCAACATGGCGGCCTCGATGTACTGATCAACAACGCCGGTTACGGCGCCATGGGGCCGCTGCTCGACGGCGGCGTTCCGGCCATGCAGCGCCAGTTTGAAACCAACGTGTTTTCGATTGTCGGCGTGACCCGTGCGCTGTTCCCGGTGCTGCGCCGGGCGAAGGGACTGGTGGTGAATGTCGGCAGCGTCTCCGGAGTTTTGGTCACCCCGTTCGCCGGCGCCTATTGCGCGTCGAAAGCGGCGGTACACGCGTTGAGCGATGCGTTGCGCATGGAGCTGGCGCCGTTCGGGATTCGCGTGCTGGAAGTGCAGCCGGGGGCGATTCAATCGAGCTTCGCCAAGAATGCCGGGCATGAAGCCGAACAACTGATCAACGAACAATCGCCGTGGTTTCCGTTGCGTGAAGGCATTCGGGCGCGGGCCAAGGCCTCGCAGGACAAACCGACGCCGGCCAGCGACTTTGCCGCCGAGTTGCTCAAGGCTGTGCAGCAGAGCAAGCCGCCACGCCTGATCCGCATCGGCAATGGCAGCCGGGCGTTGCCGCTGCTGGCGACGTTGCTGCCGAAAGGGTTGCTGGAATCGACGTTGATGAAGCGCTTCGGCTTGCGCGGGCAACTCTGAAACCGCGTCAGCCCCATCGCGGGCAAGCCCGCTCCCACAGGTTTTCGTGTCGTACTGGATATCTGAGTGCCCCGCTAAACTTGTGGGAGCGTGGCTTGCCCGCGATGGCGCCAGTGCAGACACCGCAGAGCTTCACCCCCAGCCCTTCATGAAATCAATGAACGCCCGCACCTTCAACGGCAGGTGCCGGGTGTCCGGGTACAACGCGTATACCCCTTGCTGGGCGAAGCGGTAATCCGGCAGCAAACGCTGTAATCGCCCGGCATCGAGGTCTTCCTGAATCAGCCACTGCGGCAGAATCGCGACGCCTTGCCCGGTCAGTGCAAAGGCACGCAGGGTCGCGGAGTTGTCGGCAACAATGGCAGTGTTTCCCGGTTTCGGCTCGTAGACATGCTCGGTGCCGGCCGGGTCACTGACCGTCATTTCCGGCACTCGCCCATGCCCCAGCGTCGGCATCGACTCCAGCACCGCCAGCGTATCGACCGGCACAAATCGCTCGACCAGCCCCGGCGCCGCCACGGCAAACACCTCGAACGTCGACAACTGCACCGCCCGCAGATTGGAGTCGTGCATGCGTCCCAGGCGAATCGCCATGTCAAAGCGTTCGGAGATCAGATCGGCATGGGTCGAGGACGTGGACAGGTGAATGTTCAGTTGCGGCTGTTGCTGTCGAAACACCTCAAGCGCCGGCACCACCTGAGCCAGCGCGAACTCCACGGTCGTGGTGATGCGCAGGGTGCCCTTGAGTTGCGAGTGCTCCGAACGTGCTTCCTCGATTGCCAACCGTGCTTCGTCCAGCGTGCGCAGGCAGCGCCGATAAAAACGTTCGCCGGCATCGGTCAGGGCCAGTTGCCGGGTGTTACGGGTGAGCAAGGTGACGCCCAACTCTTCCTCAAGACGTTTGAGGTTGAAGCTCACCACCGCCCGCGTCTGCCCCAGCGTGTCAGCGGCGGCGGTCAGCGAGCCGGCCTCGACCACGGCCTTGAAGGTATCGAATCGATCCAGGCTGACCATTTTCGCAGCGCCCCCTGTCAAAATTATTTTGACAAACTAGCAGCCAAACCAGCGTATTTCTATCGCCACCAACGCCCTACCCTGCACGCCTCATCACAGGGAAGCTGCCATGGCCTATCGCTCGAAAGTCGCGCTGGTGTATCTGTTGGGGTTCGCCCTCGACCTGCTGAACATGTTCGCCGCGAGCATTGCCTACCCGGACATTGCCGCGCAGTTGCAGGCCTCGGTGACGCAACTGGCGTGGATTACCAACGCCTACATGCTCGGGCTGACGCTGATCATTCCGATGAGCGTTTGGCTGGCGGCAAAGGTTGGCGAGCGGCGGCTGATCCTCGGTTCGCTGCTGGTGTTCGGGATTGCCTCCGGGCTTATCGCTCAGGCGGGGTCGATTGAAAGCCTGATCGGCTGGCGACTGCTGCAAGGGTTGGGTGGCGGGTTGCTGCTTCCGGTTGGTCAGGCGCTGGCCTATCGGGAGTTTCCGGCAACACAACGTGCACACTTCACTGGCGTGGTTTTGCTGGTGGCGCTGATGGTGCCGGCCCTGTCGCCGGCGGCGGGTGGTCTGATCGTCGAGGCGCTGTCGTGGCGCTGGATTTTCTACCTGAACATGCCGGTGGCGCTTTTCGCTTTCGGTCTTGGCCTGCTCTGGTTGAAAGCGGATCAGACAGCGAGTGAGCGCCCGACACTGGACGCCCGCGGTCTGCTGCTGGCCGTGTCTGCGTTGAGTCTGTTATTGATTGCGGTGAGTCTGGCGAGTGAATCCGCTACCCGACATCTCTCGATGGGTGTCCTGCTGCTCAGTGCCATAACCTTTTGGATCTACCTGCGCGATGGCTGGAACAAACCGGGTGCAGTCCTTGATCTGCAACTGATCAGGAACCCATCATTGCGCCTGGCGATGCTGATCTATCTGTTCGTGCCCGGCATCTTTACCGGCACCAACATGATCGCCGTGTTGTACCTGCACGACCTCGGTTTCGGTGCAGCACAAACCGGGGCGCTGATGCTGTCCTGGGCGGCGGCTTCGGGCGTGGCGATCATGCTGGGTAAACGCAGCTTCAACCGGATCGGCCCCAAGCCATTGCTGATCGCCGGCATGCTGCTGCAATGCCTTGGCATCGTCGTGCTGATGCAGATCGATCAACCCGCCAACGGCCCGCTGATCCTCGCCTATGCCCTGATGGGGTTGGGCGGCAGTCTGTGCAGCGTCACCGCGCAGACCCTGGCGTTTGTCGGTATCACGCCGGAAAAAATGGGCCACTCCAGCGCTCTGTGGAATATCAACCGCCAACTCGGTTTCTGCCTCGGCGCGGCGCTGCTCAGCTCATTGTTGGGCGCGTTGGGGGCCAACGGTTTCAAATACTGCTTTCTCGCCGCTGCACTGCTCACGCTGTTGCCGATGGCCGCCGTGCTGCGTTTCGACTCGACAAAATTACTCGCCCTTCTGCGCTCATCTCACCTTCAGGAAAAATCCACATGACTGACTACGCCGACTATTTTGACGAAGTGATCCAGGCCCATGAGGCCATCGAACGATGGTTTGCCGTGGAGGAAGAAGAGGCCGCACTGGAGCGATTGCTGACGCGGTTTTCGCCCCGGTTTTCCATGGTGACGCCACTGGGGCGAGTGCTGGATTTCGAGGCCTTGCGTGCGCTGTTTCAAATGGCGGGCGGCAAGAAGAGCGGGTTCAGGATCGAGCTCGGCGAGCTTCAAGGAATTGCCTTGCATGAACGCGGCGCGACAGTGAGTTATCGCGAACAGCAGACCGATGCGAGCGGATTGCACACGGATCGGCGTTCAACCGTGGTGTTTGAAAAAGCCGAATCCGGGCGGGTGATCTGGCGGCATCTGCACGAGACGTTTTGCCAGGGCTGACACCGTCCGGTTATGGCGAGGGAGCCTGCTCCCTCGCCAACGAATCATTCGACAGTGTCCTGCTTCACAACAACGGTGCAGGTAATCCCCGCCGCCAGCAACACACCTTCCGGCACTTCATCGATGTGTATCCGCACCGGCACCCGTTGGGCCAGACGCACCCAGTTGAAGGTCGGGTTCACATCGGCGATCAGCTCGCGGCTTTCCGGGTTGTCGCGGTCGTAGATGCCGCGGGAAATACTTTCCACGTGGCCCTTGAGGACTTCGCCGCTCATCAGCTGCATGTCGGCTTTATCGCCGACGCGCACGTGGGGCAGTTTGGTTTCTTCGAAGAAGCCGTAGACCCAGAACGAGTTCATGTCGACCACAGCCATTTTCGCTTCGCCGATGCGGGCGTAATCGCCGCGATGGACGTTAAGGTTGGTCACGTAGCCGTCCACCGCCGCCCGCACTTCGGTGCGCTTGAGGTTGAGTTCGGCGGCTTCCAGTTGTGCCTGGGCCTGTTGGTAATCGGCCAGCGCCGAGTCGGCGATGTTGCTGGCGTCGTCGCGGTTTTCCTTGGAGATCACCAGGTTGTCGAGGTCGGCGCGGCGATGGGCGTTGACCTTGCGCATCTCCCACGTGGCCTTGCGCGAAGCGACCAGCGACTGCGCCTGTTTCACCGCCAGGCGATAGTGCTCGGGGTCGATCTGCATCAGCAGATCACCTTTCTTCACCAACTGGTTGTCGTGCACCGGCACGTCGACCACTTCACCGGTGACGTCGGCCGCGACGTTGATGATGTCGGCGCGGACCCGGCCGTCGCGGGTCCACGGCGTGTTCATGTAGTGCTCCCACAACGTGCGGCCGATCCACAACGCCAGGGCCAGCACCAGCAGGGTCGCGAGCAGGCTGAAAAACTTTTTCATCAGAACGTTCTCAACGGTAGACAGTCAGCGCCATCGCGCCGAACAGACAGGTAAACAGGCTCAGGCGCAGTAGCGCCGGGTGCCAGAAGAAGCGATACAGATCGAACCCCGACAGAAACCGGTCCAGCGCCCAGGCCAGTGCCGCAGCGACGAAAAACATCAGGGTCATGGTCGGCATGTACACGCCGTGGAAGGCGATTTCACGAGGCATGGGCAAGTCCTTCGGGCTTGGCGATGGCGTAGGCAGCAAGGGGCGATTGCGGGTCGAGCAATGAGGTGCGGATGAAGTGCAGGTAGCTTTTCACCCGCCGCAGTGCCGAGGTATCGAAGTGCGGTGCGAACGGCTCGTCGGTGGCGGCGACACGGCTGATCGCGTGATCGACCGCGACCAGCGCGCGTTCGAGATTGCTCGAATTCGGTTGCAGGAACAGCCGCACCAGCGAGCGCCCCATGACCCGGATTGCCTGGCGCCATGGCTGGGATTCGGCATACGCCGGATGCACCGGCAGGATCGCCTGTTCCTTGCGCAACTCGATGATCGCGTGGCCGACTTCCAGCACCACGAACATCCAGCGCAGCAGGTTTTTCTGCACCTGCGGCTGACCGGCCGCCAGCCCATAAGCCTGATGCATCAGGTCGCGGGTACGGCTTTCGAAACTCGACGCCAGGCCCTTGAGTTTGCCGCTGATCGCGTACACCACTTGCCCGCGCAGGTCCTGCTCCAGGCGCTGCCACAACCAGCGGCTGTTCGGCGGCAGAATGATCGCGCCCGCCGCTGCGCAGACCAGCATGCCCATGACCATGGCGATGTAGTCGTTGATGAAGGTGTAGGGGTTGTAGATCGTCAGGTTGTCCGGCACCGAACCGGTACTGAAAAAAATCAGCAGCCCGAGGCCGACACCGGCGTATTGCGGCCGCGAAGCGAGGAACGATCCAAGCACGATCACCGGCGCGAGCATCATGCACAGCAGCGGAAAACCGTCGATCCACGGGAAGATGAAAAACATCTCGACGAAGCCGATCAACGCCCCGAGGAACGTGCCGCAGGCCATCTGGAAGGCCATGCGTTTCGGGTTCGGTGTCGCCGCCGAAAGGCCCACGGTGGCCGCGGCGATCAGGGTCATGGTCGCGCCGCTCGGCCACGCAGTAGCGACCCAGTAACTGCCAAGCACGATCAGGATGAATGACGCACGAATCCCCGAAGCCGCTGCGGCCCACCAACTGGTTTGCGGAGTGAACGGCTCGTCCCAGCGCTCGCGTTCGTGGCTGTGATCGGCCAGCGACGCGTGGGTCTGTGCATAACTGTGCAGGTCGTCGACGAAGCGATAGAGCAGCTCATACGCGGTGTGGAAATCCAGTTGCTCGGCGTCGCTCGGTTCACTCTCCTGGAAGATCGCCCGCAGACTGCGCACCCGCGCCGGCAAGCCTTCCTTGTACGCCGCCAGCGCCAGCACCAGACGCGCCGCATCCGGGCTGGTCAGGGCGCGGCCACTGAAGCCGTCGAGCACTTCGGCCAAGTCCTGCAGGCCCGGTTTGATCGCCGCTTCCACATGATCGGCACCGTTGTTGCGCAGGCGTTCGAGCAACTGGTGCAAGGCGTTGAAACGGGTGGTGATGCCCATGAACTCGCTGTTCAGGCGACTGAGCCGGCCGTTGCGTCGACGCATGTGCGGGTCTTCGAACACGGTCACGCTGCGCAGCCCTTCCAGCCCTACCGCTTCGGCGATGAAGCGTACGTTGCTGGCCTCGAACGACTCCGGTTTGCTGCGCCCGCGCAGGCCATCGGTGACGAACAACGCGAACACACCGAAGCGCTGATACAAGGCGTTGCGCATCGCGGCGCTGGCGGTTTGCGGCAGGAACGCGGCACTGACCAGGGTCGAACAGAGAATACCCAGCGAGATTTCCAGCACCCGCCACACCGCCGCCATGAACGCACCGTCAGGATGGGCCAGCGCCGGCAGACCGACCATCGCGGCGGTGTATCCGGCCAGCACAAAACCGTAGGCGCGAAAGTTGCGGCAGCGGGCGGCGCCGGCCGAGCAGATGCCGACCCAGATCGCCAGCGAACCGAGAAACAGTTCGGTGTTCTGGGCGAACAGCGAAATCAGCGTGACCATCATCGCCGACCCGGCCAGAGTGCCGAGGAAGCGATAGAAACTCTTGGCGAACACCTGACCGCTTTGCGGCTGCATGACGATGAACACGGTGATCATCGCCGTGCGCGGTTGCGGCAATTCCAGGCGCATCGCCAGCCACAGGGTCAGGAACGCGGCAATCAACACCTTGAAGATGTAGACCCAGGTCACGCCATCGCTGCGCGCCCAGTCGAAGAAACCCCGGCGCCATTCCAGGGAGTAGAGCCAGCGCAAAGGTGCGGGCAAGGGAGTCATTAAGTCTTGCTCAGTGGTCGAGGGCTTGAAGAAGGGCCGGGGTTTTCGGTGCAGCGGTCTGCTCGGCTGTCGGTACGTCTTTACCCGCACCAAGGCCACCACCCAATGCCGTCACCAGTTCCGCATGGGCGCTCAAGCGCGCCGCCTGCACCTGCTGCTCGACCTGCTGCTGTTTGAACAGCAGGGTCTGGGCGTTAAGCACGTTGAGGTAATCGGTGAGGCCGCGCTGGTAGGCGATCATCGCGATGTCGTAAGTCTTCTGCGCGGTGGCCACCGATTCGGCGGCGAACGTCTGCTGCTTGTCCATCGACTCGCGGCGGATCAACTGGTCCGAGATGTTCTTCAGCGCATTGACCAGTGTCTGGTTGTAATGCGCGACGGCGATGTCATAACCCGCCGAGGCTTCGCCCAGTTCGGCACGCAGTCGCCCGCCGTCGAAGATCGGCAGCGAGATCGCCGGCCCGACGTTGTAGTTGAGCTTCTTGCCGGTCAGGAACTCCAGCGCCCCGCCGCCGGTGGCCATGTAGCCGAGGCTGCCGACCAGATCGACGTTGGGGTAGAACCCGGCATGCGCGACCTCGATCCCGCGCGCCTGCGCCGCCACTTGCCAGCGACTGGCGACCACGTCGGGACGCTGGCCGAGCAGTTCGGCGGGCAATGCCGACGGCAGTTTCAACGCCGCGCCGAGGGACAGGGTCGGACGCTGCAACTGCGCACCGGCGCCCGGGCCTTTGCCGGCCAATGCCGCGATCTGGTTGCGGCTCAGAGCGATCTCTTCGTCCAGTGCATCCAGTTGCCGATGGGTTTCCGGCAGCGGGGTTTCGGCCTGGCTGACTTCAAAGTGCGTACCAATTCCGCCGTTCAGGCGTTTCTGCGCCAGCTCGAGAATCTGCTGTTGCTGCTTGAGCGTCGCCGCCACGATGTCGCGCTGGGCGTAATGCAGCGACAGCTCGATGTAGGCGCGCACGATGTTGTTCTGCAATTCGAGCTGCGCCTGACGCGCCTCGGCCGCGCTCATGTGCGCCAGATCGACGGCCCGCTCGGTGCTGTTGCTTTCACGCCCCCAGAGGTCGAGGGCATAACTGAAACCCAGCGCGGCGTTGTTGTCCCAGGTGGTGCTGTTGGCCAGCTCACCGGGACCGTAGAACTGGTCGGTCGGCCAGTTGTGGCGCTTGAGGGTCGACTCGCCATTGATCTGCAACGACTCGGCGGCTTCGGCGACACCGGCCAGTGACCGGGCCTGACGCACGCGCGCGGCGGCCATGGCCAGGGTCGGGCTGCCTTGCACGGCAAGGTCGATCCAGCGATTGAGTTGCGGGTCACCGTAGACTTGCCACCATTGGGCGGTGGGCCAGTTTGCGTCACGGGCGGCGTGGGCGATGGCCTCGTCGGTGGCCAGTTCATTGGCCTCCAGAGCCTTGCCCTGCGGGGCAATTCCTCCGGTTCCAATGCAGCCGCCGAGACCTAACGAAAGAGCCAGAACACTGAGCGGCAAAAGCGCTCTGTTGATGCGACGCGGCACTGCTGCGAATTCCTGAGGTGGGAGATGTTTCGAGGTGGGCGCAATTCTAGGGGGGTGCCATGACGGCGATAAGCTGGGAATCCTGTGAATCTTTGTTACCGTTAACGAGATAATCCCTTGGTCGGGGGTCTCAGCCCCTGAAACTTCGTGTCACAATTTGCCATCTCCCTTGAGAGCACCCCATGGACACTTTGCAAAACATGCGCGCCTTCAGTTGTGTAGCCGAAGCCGGCAGCTTCACCGCCGCCGCCGTGCAACTCGACACCACCACCGCCAACGTCTCGCGCGCGGTCTCCAACCTTGAGGCCCACCTGCAAACCCGCTTGCTCAACCGCACGACCCGCCGGATCGCCCTCACCGAAGCCGGCAAGCGCTACCTGCTGCGCTGCGAGCAGATCCTCGCCTACGTCGAAGAGGCCGAAGCCGAAGCCAGCGAAGCCCACGCCCGCCCGGCCGGACAGTTGAAAGTGCACACCATGACCGGTATCGGCCAGCACTTCGTGATCGACGCCATTGCCCGCTACCGCAAGACCCACCCCGACGTGACCTTCGACCTGACCATGGCCAACCGCGTGCCGGACCTGCTCGACGAAGGCTACGACGTGTCCATCGTCCTCGCCCGCGAACTGCCGGACTCGGGCTTCGTCTCGCAACGCCTGGGCATCACCTACAGCATCGTCTGCGCCTCCCCGGCCTACGTAAAAGCCAACGGCTGTGCACAAAAACCCAGCGACCTGCTGAACCACGCCTGCCTGCGCCTGGTGAGCCCGGTGATCCCCCTGGAAAAATGGGCCTTCGACGGCCCTGACGGCCAGGAAATGGTCACCATCAACAGCTCCCCCTTCCTGGTGAACTCCGCCGACGCGATGAAAAGCGCGATCACCAGTGGCATGGGTGTCGGTGTTTTGCCGGTGTACGCCGCGATTGAAGGCTTGCGCAATGGCTCGCTGGTGCGGGTCATGCCCAACTACCGCTCGCAGGAACTGAACCTGTACGCGATCTACCCGTCGCGGCAGTATCTGGATGCGAAGATCAAGACCTGGGTTGAATACCTGCGTGGATCGTTGCCAGAGATATTGGCGGGGCATCAGGCGGAGTTGGCGGCTTATGAGATGAGTGGGAGTCTGGCGGGGGGGCGGATGGCGAATTGATTTGGCCGGCCTGAAAAATGGGGGAATACGGAGGGCGCCAACCCCTCACCCTAGCCCTCTCCCAAGGGAGAGGGGACCGACCGAGTTGTTTGGGAGAAGTACGCCGATATGACACACCGAGGTGAATTCGGGTTTTAAAAAAGCACACATTCCGTCTCTGCTTTGGCTTCCCACCACTCAACACGATGAGCGTTAGCTCGAGTACCGCTTTTGACGTGCCGGCCCCATCGGAAGGCTGAGTGGAGGGATTTATCCGGGGGTGGGAGCGCAGCGACCGTGCGGCGAAGCCGCATGCATCGAGAGGAGGTGCAGCGAAGCAAACCGTAGGCGATG
>NZ_RRZJ01000078.1:0-535 GCF_004368175.1 Pseudomonas sp. CH235 | reverse complement strand
TTCGCTTAGGCTCAGTGTTCCCTCGCTACGGTGTCCATCAGGGGGCATCGCCTACGGTTTGCTTCGCTGCACCTCCTCTCGATGTATGCGGCTTCGCCGCACGGCGCTGCGCGCCTACCCCCTGATGAACACCTCCGCTCGGCCTGCCGAAGGGGCTTGAGATCAAAAGCAAGGGCCAGAGCCAGAGCAAAGGCCAGATCAAGAGCCTTCCCTCACCCTAGCCCTCTCCCGGAGGGAGAGGGAACTGACCGAGGTGTTTGCGGGAGCTACGCCGACGTGCAATACCGAGTCGACCTCAGGCTTTGAAAAGCACAAAAATCGGCTCCCTCTCCTCGGGGAGAGGGCTGGGGTGAGGGGTAAACCCACCAAAAAACCAAAGCCGAACACCCCAAGCTCCCCCCACTCAAAACGATGAGCGTTAGCTCGAGTACCGCTTTTGATCGCAGGGCCCGTCGGCAGGCTGAGTGGAGGGATTGATCCGGGGGTGGGAGCGCAGCGACCGTTTGGCGAAGCCAAACACATCGAGAGGAGGTGC
>NZ_RRZJ01000030.1:0-73275 GCF_004368175.1 Pseudomonas sp. CH235 | reverse complement strand
AAGATTTTTGATTGATAGGGCTTGATCCATACTAAATTGAACCTTCCATAAATTGTTCACCCTGCCTCGAGGCGATCTAAAAAAGGAGAAGAGAAAATAAGGAGCCTGCCAAACCTAAGCCTTAACCCACCGCCCCCGACCCCAACCACTCAACCAATCCACCCCCCACACCAAAATCAGCATAGCCAATATCACCGTCCCCGCCTGCGCCTCCTGAAACAAACTCAAGCTCACATACAACATCTGCCCCAACCCCCCAGCCCCGACAAACCCCAGCACGCTGGCCATCCGGATATTGTTCTCCCACCGATACAAACAGTACGCCAGCAACTGCGGCGCCAGGTTCGGCAGCGTGCCGTAGCAGAACGCCAAAACCGGATTCCCCCCTTGCAACCGAATCGCATCCGCCGGTTCCGGCGGCGTGTTCTCCAGCGCCTCAGCAAACAACCGCCCCAATACGCCCGTGGTGTGCAGGGCCAGTGCCAGTGTCCCGGCATTCGGCCCAAGCCCAGCCGCAAGCACCATCAACGCAGCCCACACTAATTCCGGTATGGCGCGCAGGGCGTTGAGTAGCAGGCGCGCAGCACTCTGAAAAAACCAGCCAAAGCGTCCAGCGGCAGGGAGCGCCAGTAACAGCCCCAGCACGGCGGCGAGCAGGGTGCCAAGCGCAGACATGGCCAGCGTTTCCATCGAGCCACGCAGGATGGCGCTCAGGTAATCGGCGCTGAGGTCAGGGCTGAGAAAGCGCGCCACATACAGGCCCATCTGTTTCAGGCTGGTGGCGCTGCCGAGTTCTTCGAGATCAAGGCCCAGGTAGGCAAACGAGGCAATGACGGCCACGACAATGGCGAGAATCAGCACCGAATTGATCAGGCGTTTCATGCCAGCCTCCAGCGCAGCAGGCGGCTGAGTTGGTCGGCGCCGAGGACGAGGAGAAGGAAGGTGAGGAGCATGCTGGCGACTTCGCCGCCGGCGAACATGCGGATCGACAGGTCGATCTGTTGGCCGAGGCCGCCGGCGCCGACGAAGCCCATGACCACCGAGGCGCGGATGGCGCATTCCCAGCGGTAGACGGTGTAGGAGAGCAGTTCCGCTGCGACGTTGGGCAGTACGCCGTAGGCGAAGCTGGCGAGGCGGCCGCTGCCGGCCTGGAGCAGGGCGTGGGCCGGCCGTTGGTCAGTGGATTCGTAGATCTCGGCGTAGACCTTGCCGAGCATGCCGCTGTAGGTGATGGCGATGGCCAGCACGCCCGCCGCCGGGCCGAGGCCGACGGCGCGCACGAACAGCAGCGCCCAGACGATTTCCGGCACGCTGCGCAGGAAGATCAGCAGCCCGCGCACCGGCCAGCGCAGCAGTCGGCCCAACAGGCTCGGGCGGCCGCTGCGGGAGGCGGCGGTCAGCGACAGGGCGCGGCTGGCGAGCAGGCTGGCCGGCACTGCCAGCAATAGCGCCAGGGCCATGCCGGCGGTGGCGATGGCCAGGGTTTGCAGGGTGGCTTTGAGCAGTAACTGCAGAAACTCGCGATCATGGGCCGGTGGCCAGAACATCGACACGAAGCGGCCCATTTCACTCTGGCTGTCGGCATGAAACAGCACGCCCAGATCCAGTTCGCTGAGCTGAATGGCGGGCCACAGCAAGGCAATCGCCAGCCCGGTCAGCAGCAACCGTGGCAGCGCGGCGGGGTCGCGGGTGTCGGCGCTCAGCATCGCGGAATCTGCACAATCAGCGGGGTGACGGCAGGCGCCGGGGATTGCAGTTGTTCGTTGGCGTAGAGGGTGTCGAGCATGTCGCGGCTGACTTGCGCGGACGGGCAGTCGAACAGGATCCGGCCCTCGCGCAGACCGACGATGCGCGGGAAGTGCGCCAGCGCCAGTTCCACCGCGTGCAGGCTCGCGACCAGCGTGACGTTGTGCTCGCGAGCATGGCGCGACAGGATCGACAGCGTGTGCCCGGCCAGCACCGGGTCCATCGCCGAGACCGGCTCATCCGCCAGCAACACCTCCGGCGCCTGATACAGCACGCGAGCGATGCCGACCCGCTGCAATTGCCCGCCGGACAGTTGCTGGCATTGGCTGAAAAGTTTGTCGGCCAGATCCAGTTTCGCCAGGGCGGCGCGGGCGCCGGGCACGTCGAGCGGGTGCAGCAGGTTGATCAGGCTTTTGCCCAGGCTCCATTGGCCGAGCTTGCCGGCCAGCACCGCCGTCACCACCCGTTGCCGGGGCGGTAGCGGCGGCGCCTGATGCACCAGACCGATGCGCGCACGCAGGCGCTGCCGTTGGCGGGCGGACAAGTGCCAGGCGCGCTCGCCCAGCACTTCGATGTCGCCGCTGCTGGGCCGAATGGCGGTCGCCAGCAGGTTCAGCAGGCTGGATTTGCCGGCGCCGGACGGGCCGATGATCGCCACCTGCTCGCCGGCCTCGATCTGCAAATCCACGCCGCGCAGGGCTTCCACGCCATTGGTGTGGTGCAGAAAAGCCTGTTTGAGGCGCAGCGTCATTTCAGCAAGTCGGCGGCGCGGGCGGCTTCCTCGATGCCTTTGTAATTGTCCGGGCTGGTTTCGATGAAGCGGCTGGCGGCTTGCAGGTCGAGGATTTTCTTGTGCTCGGGGTTGGCCGGGTCGAGGTCGAGGAAGGCTTTTTTGATCTTCGCCGCCAGCGCCGGATCGAGGGTGCCGCGCACGGTCCAGTTGTAATCGAAGTAGGCCGGGGTGGTGGCGAAGACCTTGACCTTGTTGGTGTCGACCTTGCCGGCGTCCACCAGTTTCTGCCAGACGCTGGCGTTCAGCACACCGGCGTCGACCTTGCCGGCCTGCACCCAGGCGACGGTGGCGTCGTGGGCGCCGGAGTAGCCGACGCGGCTGAAATAGCTTTCCGGTTTGATGCCGTCCTTGAGCATGAAATAACGCGGCATCAGGCTGCCGGAGGTGGACGACACGGAGCCGAAGGCGAAGGTCTTGCCCTTGAGGTCGGCGAGGCTTTTGACGTTCGGGTCGGCGGTGATGAATTTGCTGGTGAACTGGGCGTCTTGCTCACGCTGCACCAGCGGAATGACCTTTGGATCACTTTTCAACTGCGCCTGGACGAAAGTGAAGCCACCGAGCCAAGCCAGATCGAGACGGTTGGTGGCCAACGCTTCGACCACCGCCGGGTAGTCGGCCACCGGCACAAACTCGACTTTCATGTTCAGTTGCTTCTCCAGATAAGACCCCAGCGGCTCGAACTTGCGCAGCAGCTCGGTCGGGGCTTCATCGGGAATCGCGCTGACCTTCAACACCTCAGCGGCTTGCGCCAGCACGGCGGACAGGGACAGGGCCAGACCAGCGGTCAGTGCCAGGGTTCGCTTGAGCATGGAATTCTCCGTTTCGTGGGCATCAAGGTCGATGCACCCGTCGATGGGCAATCATCGTCGGGTGCAACGTCAGGTTAGACGAAACGGCGCGATTGCGAGGGAGTCGGGCCGTGGTTGCTTGTCAGGCGCGGGGCAATCGCGTCACCCATTTCCCGCCACCCGCGCCGTCCTTCAGGGCGCGCAAGGCCTGGGGCAATTCATCGAAGTTGAACATCTGCAGCGCCGGGCCGACCAGGCTGCCGTCCAGCAAGGCTTGCAGCAGGTGCTCGCCGTTGCGGCGCAAGGTCTGGCGATCGTGCAGGCTGGCGTGGACGTGGAAGCTGTTCAATGCCACTTCATGCAGCGAAATCGCGGTGGTGAACGCCGGCAGCGGCGCGCTTTCCTGACGATCCTGAATGCACACCAGATGGCCGTTGTAGCCCAGCAGGTCGGCCATTTTCGCCGCGTGAGCGCCGCTGACCGTGTCGAATACGGCATGCAAACGACGTTCGCCGAGGCTGGTTGCGAGTGCGGTTTGCCAGTCCGGTTCGCGGTAATCGAATACGCCGACTGCGCCCAGGGCTTTGAGCTTTGCATGATGCGCGCCGGACGCGGTCGCCCAGACCCGCCATCCGCGTTGTACCGCCAGTTGCACCAGCAGCAGGCCGACCGCGCCGCCGGCGCCGATCACCAGCACATCGGCTGCGCCATTCGCGGGGACCTTTTCCACGGCTTGCCACGCGGTCAGTCCGGGGCAGGGCAGTGACGCCGCCGCGGCATCATCGAGCGCGGCGGGCACTGACAGCACGGTGGCGGCGTCGAGCAGGCAGTACTCGGCGAAGCTGCCATCGTTCGCCAGTGATTGGTGATACGCCACGCGACTGCCGGGTTGCAGTGTCACGCCGGCGCCGGCCGCGACCACCACGCCCATGCCGTCGACCCCCGGCACACGGCCGGTGCTCCAGGCGGGATGGCCCCACTCGATGATCTTCCAGTCCACCGGGTTCAAGGCGATGGCGCGGTTGGCCACCAGCACTTGGCCGGGGCCGGGTTGCCGGAGAGGTTTGCGGGTCAGTGTCAGGCCATCCAGCCCTTGGCCGGACGTCCAGGCCCAGGCAGCGTAATCGGTTTGCATTGTGCGGTTTCCCATGACTGTCAATGGCCGCCAGTATCGGTGGCAACGGGCATGAGAAGAACCGGCCCTGGGTCAAAGGTGTTTTGCGTAAAAGTCAGCAATGCTCGCGCAGCACCTCAATCGACCTGCGCAAACCGCTCCACCAGCCAATCAATGAACACCCGCACCCGATTGCTCAAATGCCGGTTCGGCGGATACAGCACATGAAACGGATAGGCCGGCGGACGCCAGTCCTCGAGGATCGGCACCAGTTCGCCGCGCTCGATGGCGGTCCTGACCGTGTAGCTGAAGGTGTGGATGATCCCCAGCCCGGCGAGGCCGGCCGCCAGGTGCGCGTTGCTCTCGTTGACGCTGATCAGGCCTTTGCCTTCGATCTGATGGCGTTCGCCGTTGCGCTGGAAGTTCGACGGCAGGATGCGCCCGGTGGAGGCCGAGCGGTAGGCGATCAGCTGATGGCTGGCCAGGTCGAGCGGGTGGCTCGGAGTGCCGTGGCGTTGCAGATAATCGGGGGTGGCGCAGGTGGTCCAGGACACTTCGCCGAGGCGGCGCACGGCCAGGGTTTGTTCGGTCAGTTGGCCGCCGCGAATCACGCAGTCCACCCGTTCGCTGATCAGGTCCACCGGGCGGTCGCTGACGCCCAAATCAATTTGGATGTCCGGATAGCGTTCGAAGAACTTCGGCAGTTCGGGGATCACCAGCATCGTCGCGGTCGAGCCGCCGATGTCTACGCGGATCTTGCCGCGCGGCAGGCCCTGGGCCTGGCTGAAGCCTTGGTCGATGTCGTCCAGTTGATGCAGCAGTTGTTGGGTCAGTTGGTAATAAGAGGCGCCGTCGGCGGTGACGGTGAGGCGGCGGGTGGTGCGTTGCAGCAGGCGTACGCCGAGGTGGTTTTCCAGTTGGCCGATCAGTTTGCTGACTGTGGTTTTCGGCAGGTTCAGCGAGTCGGCGGCTTTGGTGAAAGAACCGCTTTCCACGACGCGGGCGAAGGTGCGGATCGCCATTAACTGATTCATCGGTTCGGGCTCGGTGGGGTAGATGCGGTTGAGTATTGTGCATGTCTGTGCACAAACAAAACCGATTTTGCGGATTTTTCAATTCAATCGATCGGCCTAAAGTCGCTTCCAACGGCTCACCTACGACCCGTCACTTACCTCGAAACGGTTACTGGAGATTCATCATGAGCAACAGACTTGAAGGCAAAATCGCACTGATCACTGGCGGCACCACCGGCATCGGCCTGGCCTCGGCGCAGGAATTCGTCGCCCAGGGCGCCACCGTATTCATCACCGGCCGTCGTCAGGCCGAACTGGACAAAGCGGTCGCCGCCATCGGCCCGCGAGCCATCGGCATTCAGGGCGACGTGGCGAAGCTGGAGGATCTGGATCGCATCTACAGCGAGATTTCCGCCAAGGCCGGGCACCTCGACATCCTGTTCGCCAACGCCGGCGGCGGGGACATGCTGCCGCTGGGCGCGATCACCGAAGAGCACTTCGACCGGATTTTCGACGCCAACGTGAAGGGCACGCTGTTTACCGTGCAGAAGGCCTTGCCGCTGCTGCGCGATGGCGCCTCGATTCTGCTGACCTCGTCGACCACGTCGGTGCAGGGCACGGAGAACTTCAGCGTCTACAGCGCGAGTAAAGCGGCGGTGCGCAACTTCGCGCGGTCGTGGCTGCTGGACCTGAAACCACGGCGCATCCGCGTCAACGCGATCAGCCCTGGCCCGGTGCGCACGCCAGGTCTGGCAGGGCTGGTGCCGGCGGAACACACCCAGGGGCTGTTCGATCAACTGGCGTCTATCGTGCCGATCGGGCGTCTCGGCGAGCCGAGCGAGATTGCCAAGGCTGCGTTGTTCCTGGCCTCGGATGACAGCAGCTTCGTCAACGGCATCGAGTTGTTCGTTGACGGCGGTACTGCGCAGATCTGATTTAAGTCGCTTGATGCCCCGGCACTTGTTCAGTCGAGTGCCGGGGTTCTTCGGTTTCTTCGTCCGGCGCGTTATCCCAGATCACACGCGGGTCGAAACTCATCGCCGAGAGCATCGTAAACACGACCACCAGACCGAAAAACAGTATCCCCGGTCGCGGCTCGATATCCCCCAGCGCCTGGAATTTCACCAGCGCCGCCACCAGCGCAACCACCAGCACATCAAGCATCGACCAGTAGCCGATCAACTCGACGAAGCGGTACAGCTTCGAACGCTCCTTGCGCGCCCAATGACTGTCCCGTTGCACGGTGACCAACAGCAAGGTCAGCGCCACGAATTTCACCCCCGGCACGGCGATGCTGGCGACGAAGATGATCAGGGCGATGTCCCACGCACCGTGTTCCCAGAACTCCAGCACGCCGCTCATGATGGTGCTGTCGGCGCCGCTGCCGAGCAGGGTGGTGTTCATCACCGGCAGCAGATTGGCCGGCACGTAAAACGCCAGCGCGGCGAACATGTAGGCCCAGGTGCGGGTCAGCGAGTTGGTCTTGCGCCGATGTAGCGGGGCGTCACAACGCGGGCATTGGTGCGGTTCGCCGGTCATGTCGCAGGCCAGTCCGCAGCTGTGGCACAGGCAGAGGTTGAGTTCGGTTGCCGTCGGTGGTCGTTTCATAGGATGTCCCACAGTTCGCGCACGTCGCGCCCGGCGATGCGGATCAGCAACAGGCTGAGCACGGCCAGCGCAAACAGGCCGATGCCGGGAATGACGTCGAGCATGCCCGCCAGTTTGAACACCGCGACCATCGCGCCGAGCAAACAAACCTCGAGCATGCTCCACGGCCGCAGCGTTTCCAGCCAGCGCATGCACAGTTTGAACCCCGGCGAACGGCGCGAGGCGAGGGCGAAGCTCAAGACCCAGATCAACAACACCAACTGAAAGGCCGGGGCGATGATGATCGAGATCGCCGCGACCATCGCCATGAAGGTGATCGGCCCCTGACTCAGGGCCAACACCGAATCCCACAGGGTCGCGCTGTTTTTCAGGCCCTTCATGCTGATGCTCATCACCGGGTAGAAATTGGCGAACAGCCACAGCATCGCCGCCGTGAAGCTCAGCGCCAGACGTTGCTCCACGCTCAGGCCGTTGTAGCGCTGGAGCACGCCGCCGCAGCGCACGCAGAGGGTCTTCTGGTGTTTGGCCAGCGTGACTTTTTCGTACACGCAGTCGCAATGCTCGCAGATGATCAGTTGATCGGTGCTGGCCATGGGGCGCTCGACGGGAGAAGGGCTTGAACCCCTTCACTATAGAAGCGCTGGGGCATTCGGCAACCGGAGCGCCATTCGTCCAGCAGGGGGCACTAACCCGCACGCGCTTGTTTCACACGTTCAGGTACACATATCCCGCAGCAGAACGGAGAACCCCATGGACATTGATGAAAGTGCACCCGGCAACCTGTCACAACAGGCCGTGACGCGCACCACCGACAATGAAACCGGCCATGATCCCCGCAAGGATGAGTCGCCAGTCCCATTGCCGCCGGACGATGAAGCACCCCTGGAAGAAGACATGAGCGATGTGGCGGCCAACGATTCGGTGGGATCCGAGCATCCGCAGGACGGCAACCGCTCAGGAAGCGCCGACGCCAATCCTCAGAGCACCGCCAAGGATGATGAAGACAGAGAGGCGCGTGGCTTGCCGGCGAGTGATCCGGAGTCGGGCGCCTGACTGCGCGGCGGCCCATTAAGGGCGCTTGCCGCAACCGGTCATGTCAGACGACCGGTTGCGTGGCTTCCTCTGCCGCGATGGCCGCCCGCACGCTGGGCCTCTCGGCGATGCGCGTCATGTAGTTCGCCAGCGCTGGCCAGTCTTCGATGGCGATACTGAATGTCGGCAACCATTTCAGCACCGTGAACAGATAGGCATCCGCTACGCCGAACACTTGCATAAGAAAGGGCTGTGTCGCGAGGATGCGGTTCAGGTAATCCAGACGCTTGAACAGTTTGTGCTTGAAGATCGTCTTGGTGGTTTCCGGGATTTCGCTGCTGAACAACGGCGCGCTGCCCCCATGAATTTCCGAGCTGATGAAAATCAGGTGTTCCTGCAGGCGCGAGCGTTCCCAGGTGCCATTGGCCGGGGCCAGCGAATGGCCGGGTACGAGGTCGGCGAGGTACTGCAGAATCGCCGGGCCTTCGGTCAGCACTTCACCGTTGTCCAGCATCAGCGCAGCCACGTAACCCTTCGGATTGATCTGGCGAAAGTCCCGGCCGTCGGCGGTTTGCTTGGTCTGGTTGTTGACCCGGATCAGCTCGAACGGCAGCGCCAGCTCGCGCAGCACAATGTGCGGCGACAGCGAACAGGTCATGGGGGCGAAGTACAGTTTCATGGGATCTCCTTGCAGGTAGAGCCTCAGAATCCGCTATCGCCGCGCCGCTTCGCAAAGGACAAATGCAGTGCTAGCGTATGACAAAATCTCATGGTCTGAAGAGGTCATATGCTCCCCCGACTGCCATCGCTCAACGGATTGCGAGCCTTCGAATGTGCCGCCCGGCACCTGAGCTTCACCCGCGCCGCCGAAGAACTGAACGTCACACAGACCGCGATCAGCCATCAGATCCGGCGCCTCGAAGATGAACTTGGCGTGCGTCTGTTCATGCGCTTGAAGGACGGGTTGGCGCTGACGGAGGAGGGCAATGCTTATTTTCCCGGCATCCGCTCGGCGTTTCTTGAGTTGCGTTACTCGACTGAAAAGCTGCTGGAATCGAGCAACAACAGTGTCCTGACCATCAGCACTTTGGTGTCGGTGGCGTCCAAATGGCTGTTGCCGCGATTGCCATCGTTTCGCGAGGCGCATCCGCAGATTGATGTGCGGATCAGCGCCTCCACCGAGCTGGTCGACTTTCGCAAGGCCGGGATAGACGCGGCGATCCGCTACGGTAACGGCGAATGGCCTGGGCTGCGGGCTGACTGGCTGATGTCCGACGAGATCTTCCCGGTGTGCAGTCCGCGACTGCTGAACGGCGATAAGCCTTTGAATACGCCGGCGGATCTGGCCCATCACCCTTTGCTGCAAGTCAGCGGCTTGACCGCCAATGACTGGAACGACTGGCTGCACGCGGCAGGCCAGCCACCGCTCACGGCCAAAGGCCCGCGTCTGACCTTCGATCTGGCAATGATGGCCGTGCAGACCGCGATTGACGGGCAGGGCGTGTGCATCGGGCGTTCGACCTACGTCGATGACGACTTGCGCGCCGGGCGACTGGTGGCGCCGTTTGATCTGCGGCTGAAGTCCACGTCGGGTTTCTACTTTGTCACGCCCCATGAAAACGCCGGGTCAAAAAAGATCGTGGCATTCAGGCAATGGCTGTCAGACGTGCTGTGAGTTGTATGCGCGTGTATCAATCCCGCTGCCGTACACAATCGGGTAACAAACCCCGACCTCAGGACACATCCCGCGTACATGCCTCGGCCAAAGTAGTCGTCAACACATCACTACTTCCAAGAGGGCAACACCATGCGCCGCACACTTCTGATGACCGCTGCCGCCGTACTCGTTTCGCTGACCGGCCTCGCCCACGCGGCTGACACCCAATCCGCCGCCCCGGCGAAAAGCTGGCAGCAGGGCCTGAGCCGCACCGATCTGGTTCGTCAGGATCTAGGCGCTGCGGATCGCGAAGTGATCCAGGCCCGTGTCGATTTCGAACCGGGCGTCACCTCGCCCAACCATGCGCATCCGGGTGTGGAAGTGGCTTACGTGATCAGCGGCACGTTCGAGTATCGGCTTGAAGGGCAGGCACCGGTGACGCTCAAGGCGGGGGATTCGCTGTTCATCCCGGCGGGTGTGGCGCATATCGCGAAGAATGTCGGCAACGAGAAGGGCTCGGAGCTGGCGACTTATATCGTCAAGAAGGGCGAGCCGCTGCTGATTCTCAAGCAGTAACGCTCCGCGAAAACGAAGAAGGCCTGCCGATGTGGCAGGCCTTTTTGCATCCGCTGTTCAGCGTATCAATGGGCGTGCACCGGGTAGTCGATATAGCCACGCTGATCGCCGCCAAAGAACGTGCTCGGGTCCGGTGCGTTGAGCGTCAGCCCTTCACGGATTCGTCGAGGCAGATCGGGGTTGGCCAGAAACGGACGGCCAAACGCGATGATGTCGGCCCGCCCGTCGGCCAGCGCCTGTTCCGCCGACTCGGGGTCGTAGCCGCCGGCGATCATCAACACGCCAGCCCAGGCATCACGCAACTGAGCGATGATCGCGTCCCAGCGCGGATCGAAGTTTTCATCCTTGACGGTGCCGACCACGGCGGGCTCGACCAGATGCAGATACGCCAATTTCCAGCGGTTCAACGAACTTACGATGTAGCCGAACGTGGCTTGCGGCGATTCATCGCCCATGCCCATGAAGCGGCCCATGGGAGTCAGGCGCACGCCGACACGGTCGGCACCGACTTCGTCGACCACGGCCGCCACCACTTCCAGTAACAGGCGCGCACGGTTTTCCAGAGTGCCGCCATAACCGTCGGTGCGCTGGTTGCTGTTGCTGTTGATGAACTGGTCCAGCAGATAGCCGTTGCCGGCGTGAATTTCCACGCCATCCATCCCGGCGTTCAGTGCATTGCGTGCGGCGCGGCGGTAGTCGCTGATGATGTCCGCGATCTCCGACGTTTGCAGTGCGCGCGGCACCGGCACGTCACCCCAGACACCGTTGCCCTCGGCATCGACGATGAAAGTCTTGCCCGGTACAGGCAATGCGCTCGGCGCCACCGGCAATGCGTTGTCCGGTTGAAAGCTTGGGTGCGATACGCGGCCCACATGCCACAGCTGCATGAAGATCAACCCGCCAGCCTCGTGTACCTCGCGGCTGACTTCGCGCCAGGCTTGCACTTGTTCATCGTTGTAGATGCCAGGCGTCCACGCATAACCCTGGCCCTGACGGGAAATCTGCGTTGCCTCGGTGATAATCAGCGCGGCGCTCGCCCGCTGGCGGTAGTACTCGGCGTTCATGGACGTCGGGATGTCGCCCGGTTGCCCGGCACGGGAGCGGGTCAACGGTGCCATCGCCACCCGGTGGGGAAGTGTGTAGGGGCCGAGGGCGATGGGGCGGAACAGATGTTGTGTCATGGGGGTTCTCCAGTCTTCGAAAAGGGTCGGCAGGGCGGTGTCGGGACATTTGTCCCGACACCGGATGGCCCTACGTTAAGCGGCTGACCGGTGCTTGATAATCCTCACGCGACGCCACGCTGCATTGCGTGAAATGCAACGTGGCGCGGTTCAGGAAGGCTGTTGCGAGCGGGTCAGGGGCAGGTTCAGCCAGCGCCGTCCGGTGGCGTTCGCCACGGCGTTGCCGATGGCAGCCGCCATGGGGCCCTGGACGATTTCGGCGGCCCCCAGAAACGGTTGCCCCGGTTGGTCGAGCAGGTGAACGTCGACCTTCCTGGGGACTTGCGAGAAGCGCAGGATCGGGTAGCCGCTCCAGTCGTAGCTGCGGATGCCGCCGGCGTCATAGGCGACTTTTTCATACAGCGTCCAGCTGGTGGACTGCACGATCCCGCCCTCGACCTGGTTGCGCAGGCCATCGGGACTGACGATCTGTCCCACGTCGACCGCCGTGACGACGTGATCGATCTGCACTTCGCCGGTCTGCGGATGCACCCGCAGACGCACGGCAATGGCGCAGTAGCCCATGATGTTTTTGTAACGCGCGAAGGCGAAGCCAAGGCCTGCGCCGGGTTCACTGCTTTTTTGCGGCCAGCCGACGGCATCGCGAACCTTTTCCACAACAGCCCGTGCCCGAGGGTCTGTCAGGTGTGCCAGACGCAGGGCAACCGGATCGACTGCGGCCTTGGCGGCGAGTTCGTCGATACAGGCTTCGATGGCGAAGACGTTGATGTGGGCGCCCAGCGAGCGCATGGCCGAGGTGCGGAACGGCATTTCGGTGACGAAGTTCATGTCGATCCGCGAAGAGGCCACGGTGTACAGCGGCACCGCGTTACGATCGCCATCGCCCTCAGGCTGGGCGATCGGCACCGAGGGTGCTGAAGCGAAAGGCCGGGCCAGCAGGCGTGCAGGCAGCAAGCGCCCGGCGTTGACGATGCGTTCGTTGTGCGGCGTGGTCCACAGCTCATAGTTCCAGTCCTGCAGCCGACCCTGTGGGTCAAGGTTGGCTTGCACTTCGGTGACCATCGCCGAGCTGTAGGGCTCCCAGAGGTTTTCCTGCTCGCGCATCCACTGCACCCGCACCGGCGAGCCCGGTACGCGCATGGCAATCAGCGCTGCGTCAGCCGCGGCATCGTCTGCGCCGTTGTGGCCGTAACAGCCGGAGCCTTCAGTGTGGATGCAGCGCACGCGCTCGGGCGGCAACCGCAGCATTTCGGCGATCCCGGCTCGCAGCGGATACACGCCCTGGGTGTGGGTCCAGACGGTGAGGGTGCCGTCCTTGAACCAGGCCACGGCGCAGGACGGACCGATCGAACCGTGCATCAGGTATTGCTTGGTCACCCGGGCGCGATATTCGTGGTCGGTCGCGCCCTGGGGCGTGCCTTCATGGCTGATCGGATAACGCCGTGAAGGCAGGCGTTCGAGCAAGGTGTGGATGTCGCGCGATTCGGGAATCGCCTGTCCGCCGCTCCAGCGCGCCGATGCGTATCCATGACGCATGGCTTTGATCGCCTGCCATTCATCCCGCGCCACCACGGCCAGATAATTGCCGTCGCGAATCACCTGCACCACCCCCGACAGCGTCTTGATCGATTCAATATCGATGGCTTCCAGCGTGCAGCCGGGACGCGGCGGGCGGATGACCCGGGCGTGGAGCATGCCCGGCAGGCGAATGTCCTGCACGAACGCCGCGCCGCCGCTGACTTTGCCCGGGATATCCAGGCGTGGCAGCGAATGGCCGATGAGCTTGAACGACGCCGGCGGCATCGAGGGCGACTCGGATTTTGCATAGTGGTGCAGATCGACATGCTGCACGGCGTCGGCGTAGGACATGCGTTGCCCGGTCGGGCCGAGAATGCTGCCGTCGCGAGTCGTCAGCAGCGCCGGCGCAACGTTCCAGCTGCGCCCGGCCGACTCCAGCAGCATCTCGCGCACTTGCGCCGCCGCGTTGAACAGCGCCGTGCCGCTGTCGAAAATCGTGTGGCTGCCGGCGGTGTAGCCTTCGTTCGGCGTCAGTGCGGTGTCGGCGGTGAGCAGGTTGATCGCGGTCGGATCTACCTCCAGGCGTTCAGCGGCAATTTGCAGCAGCGCGGTTTTGACCCCGGTGCCCAGTTCGACCTTTCCGGTGTAGACGGTGATGCCGTCGGGGCCGACGCGGATCCAGGCATCGAGCCAGGGGTTGGTGCGCAGGCTGCCGGGCAGGTCCGGTGCCAGCACCACAGTGCCCAAGGTATCGACTTCGGTGTCGGCCAGGGCGCGGCGTGAGACCGGCACCAAAGCAAACGCTACCAGCAGGGCGCCCCCGCGCAGGAACGCACGGCGACTGTGATCGACCTCGTTGATCGCTGTCATAGCGCGCTCCCGTTTTGCCGGGCGACAAGGCTGATCGCCTCGATGATGCGCAAGTGCGTGCCGCAGCGGCACAGGTTGACGGACATGTGTTCGCGAATGGTCTGCTCATCGGGATGCGGATTGCTTTCCAGCAATGCCTGCGCACGCATCAACATGCCGGCGATGCAGTAACCGCATTGAGCGGCCTGTTTGTCGATGAACGCTTGCTGCAGGGAGCCGGGGTGTTCGGCGGTTCCCAGGCTCTCGACCGTCCGCACCTTTTTGCCCTCAAGACCGGCGCAGGGTGTCAGGCAGGAAAACACCGGTTGGTCATCGACGATGACGGTGCAGGCACCGCATTGGCCCAGACCACACCCGTACTTGGCGCCGTTGAGGCCCAGGTGATTGCGTAGCGCATAGAGCAGCGGCATGTCGGGTTCCAGCTCGAGGGCCCGGGAAGATCCGTTGACGTTGAGGGTGATCTGAGTCATTTCGTCTCCTGACGTAGCGCTTGGAGGGTGGCAGGAAGGTCGGTCCACGGATGGTCGGGTCTGGCCTGATGGCGCAGATAGACGGCCAGGGCGTCGAGTTGAGCGTTGTCGAGACTGGCGGCGAACGATGGCATCACCGGCCTCGGCTGACCGGGTTCTGCCGGGATGCCTTCGAGTACGGTTTTCACAAAGTTGCGCGGGCTGGCGGCCTGCAGCGCCGAGGTGCGATCCAGTGCCGGGCGGCCGTCGATTTCACGCATCGGCGCGCCTTGGGCATGGCAGCCGGCGCAGGCACTGGTGAACAGCAGCGCGCCAGAGGATCGATCCGCAGGTTCAGCGCTGGCGCTCGGAATTTCGTTGATCGCAGTTTTCGCCGGCAGACTCAGCAGGTATTCGGCAATCGCCTGGGCATCTTCTGTGGGCAAGCGCGCCAGACCGAGACTGACCGGGCGCATCGGGCCCGCTGCCGTGCCGTGTCCGTCGACCACTTCGGCCCGCAGGTAACTCACCAATTGTTCGCTGCTCCACGGGTTTGCCCGGTGCGCCATGCCCAGCAGTGACGGCGCGTCCCAGCCATCCACGCTGCCGCCGGCCAGGTTTTCGCCGGATTTCTCGGCGCCGATCAGGTTCAACGGCGAATGACAGCCCGCGCAGTGACCGGGACCTTCGACCAGGTAACGTCCGCGATTCCACGTCTGCGATTGCTCCGCCAGCGGCGTCAGCGGTTTTCCATGCAGGAACAGCAGGTTCCAGAACGACACCAGTGGCCGGATGTTCATCGGGAAGTTCATGCGGTTCTGTTGTGGCGGCGAGTCCACCGCGGGGCCGCTCATCAGGTACGCATAGGCGTCGGCGATATCGTCTCCGCTCATGCGCCGGTAATGAACGTAAGGGAAGGCCGGGTACAGGAAGTGGCCATCGCGGGAGATCCCTTCACGCATCGCCCGCTCGAAGGCCGGCAGCGACCATTGGCCGATGCCGGTCTGTGGATCCGGGGTGATGTTGGTGCTGTAGAGGGTGCCGAACGGCGTCACCAGCGGCAGTCCACCGGCCAGGTATTGGCCACCGGGCCGCGTGTGACACACCGCACAGTCGCCAGCCTCGACCACTCGTGCGCCGCGTTGCAGTTGCGCGGAGTCGAAGGTTTGCGGGCGTTCGACCGGCGCAATTGCCGGCCGCCACATCAGCGCCAGGGCAGCGATTGCACCGATCGACGCGAGGGCTGCCGCGCTGATCCACAGCGCTCTGGATCTCATGAAATGACCGTTCATGAGCGGCTGCCCAAGCGGCACGCGGTGGGCGTGAGGGACGGATTCGGCATCTTCGACAACTCCTTGAACGACCGGGGAAGGGCGCCGATGCAAAGCCCTGCGCCTGGTGCCCAAGGGTAGAGAAGGTGCAAACGTCCGAGTATTGCTGGACCGCGCAATAGCACGTTGCGCCAAGTGCAACGCCGAGGGTCGTTGCATTTGGCGCATCACTCAATTGCCCGAGGGATGGATACTCGAACGCCCGCACAGCCCCTAGCCTTGGCGTCACTTTCCCAACTCATTGAGGTGTCATCATGCTTACGGGCAATCCGGCAGCGGCGGCCAAGGCCGAACCATCCGCTTCTCTTTCCGGCCTGATGGTCGCGTTCCTGGCATTCTGCTGCGGCGCGGTCGTGGCCAACCTTTATTACGCTCAGCCGATCGTCGAACTGATCGCGCCGCAGATCGGCCTGTCCAGTGCCAATGCCAGTCTGATCGTTTCACTCACGCAGTTCGGTTATGCATTGGGCCTGCTGTTGCTGGTGCCGCTGGCCGACCTGATGGAAAACCGCCGGCTGGTGGTGGGCTTCACCCTGGCGGCGAGCGTGACGCTGTTGTGCGCCGGTCTGACGCATTCGCCGTCGATGTTCCTGGTCCTGTCGTTGCTGATCGGCCTGACTTCGGTGGCGGTGCAGATTCTGGTGCCGTTGGCCGCGCATCTGGCGCCCGAGGCAACCCGTGGCCGGGTGGTGGGCAACATCATGAGCGGCCTGTTGCTGGGCATTCTGCTGTCGCGGCCACTGTCGAGTCTGCTGGTGGAAGTGTTCGGCTGGCGCGGGGTGTTTTTCAGCGCAGCGGCGCTGATGGCTGTCATCGCACTGATCATGGCGATTGCCTTGCCGCGCCGCGTCCCGAGCCATCAGGCGACGTACGCTGCGCTGATCGGCTCGGTGTTTGCGCTGGCCCGTCGGCACGCGGTTCTGCGTCAGCGTTCGCTGTATCAGGGCTTGCTGTTCGCCAGTTTCAGCCTGTTCTGGACCCTCGCACCGATCCAGCTGATGCGGCACCACGGTTTCAGTCAGGCACAGGTGGCGATATTTGCCCTGGTCGGCGCCGTCGGCGCGGTCGCAGCGCCGATTGCCGGGCGGCTGGCCGATGCCGGGCACGGTCGGCGCGGGACGCTCGTGGCACTGTTGCTGGCGCCGGCCTCGTTGCTGATCGCCGCGCTGCCGGGCAGCAGCTATATCTGGCTGGTGGTTTGCGCGGTGCTGCTGGACTTCGCCGTGCAGCTGAACATGGTGCTGGGCCAGCGCGAGGTGTACGCCATTGATCCGCACAGCCGGGCCCGCCTGAATGCCGTGTACATGACCAGCATCTTCGTCGGCGGTGCTCTGGGATCGCTGGTCGCCAGTCCGCTCTACGAGCATTTCGGCTGGAACCTGTCCGCCGTGACCGTGGCGTTGCTGCCGGCCCTGGCTCTGGCGCTGTTCCTGAGCCGCAAGGCCGATGCCTGAACCTCAGGCACCGCTGAGTCCGATGAAGCACGGTCTTACAAGACGATCGGCGAACGGTGATGCACAATCATCACCGTTTCCTTTCGATCGGGCTCCACTTATGGACAAGTTGCTGGCACTGAAGATGTTCGTTGAAACCGTCCGTTGCGGTGGTTACTCCTCGGCGGCGCGCAAACTCGGCATCTCCACCTCTTCGGTGACGCGCCAGGTGGCGGGGCTGGAACACGAGTTGGGCGCGAGCCTGCTCAACCGCACCACACGCAACACCAGCGTGACGGTCGCCGGCCAAACCTATTTCGAGAAAGCGGTGGCCATTCTCGATGCCATCGATGAGGCCGACGCGGTGGTTGCCGACCGTGGCAGCGAGGCGCAAGGACGCCTGCGCATCAGCGTGCCGGTGGAATTCGGCCGACAGATCATTGCGCCGCAACTGGGGGTATTGCTCGACCGCCATCCGGGGCTTGAAATCAGTGTGTCGTTGAGCGATCAGGTCAGCGATCTGCTGAGCGAGCAGATCGATGTCTCGGTGCGCCTGGGATCGTCGGTGGTCAGTGACGATATCGTCAGCAAACGCGTGGGCGGCTTCCAGCGCTGGGTGGTGGCGAGTCCGGATTACCTGAGCGGTCACGCTGTGCCGGCGCATCCACGTGACTTGCTTGAGCATCAATGCCTGCGCTTCGACTACGGTGGTTCGCACCAGCACTGGACGTTCCAGGGCGACGAGGAAACCATCCAGCTCAATGTCCATGGCCGCCTGCAAAGCAACAATGCCGATATCCTGCGCGAAGCGGCGGTGGCGGGGCGCGGGGTGGCCCTGCTGGCGGACTGGCTGGTGCGCGCTGATGTTGAGGCGGGTCGGTTGATGCGGCTGCTGGAGGGGTATGAAGTCAACCCCGGTAATGCGAGCTGCTGCATCAATGCGTTGTATCTGCCCAATCACCGTGGCTCCAGTCGTATCAATGTGTTCATTGATTTTCTGGAAGACATTCTGGCGCGTCCCTGCGCTAAGAAGACCTAGAAGGTGTACTTGGCCGTCAGCATCATGTTGCGCGGCGTGCCATAGCTGTCGCCGCCGTAGCTGACGGAGTTGGCGATGGTGGAGTAGTACTTGCGGTCGAAGATGTTGTTGGCGTTGAGTTGCAGGTCGAGGTTGTCATTGACCCGGTAGCCGGCCATCAGGTCGGTCACGGCGTAAGCGCCTTGCTTGAGGCGGTAGTTGCCGCCATCGAGCAGTTCGATGTCGTTGTACATGCGGCTCTGCCAGGAGATGTTGCCGCCCACACGCAGTTTTTCCAGCGGGCCCTGGAAGTTATAGCGGGTGGTGAGCTTGAACAGGTGCTCCGGGGTGTCGGTGTCGAACTGCTTGTTGACGTTCTGCGGGTTCGCCTCGTCTTTGATGGTGTGCGTGCGGGCGTAGGTGTAGCCGCCGCCGATCTGCCAGTTGTCGGTGAGCGCGCCTTGCAGCTCGAGGTCGATACCCTGGCTGCGGATTTCGCCGGAGGCGTCATAGCAGGAAGACTGCGGGCAGTTCGGCACGAACACCTGCACCGCGCGGTTTTCCTGATCGACGCGGAACACGGCGAGGCTGGCGTTCAGCGCGCCGCCCAGGTATTCGCCCTTGATACCGACCTCGTAGTTCTTGCCCACGATCGGCTTGACCGGGTTACCGGAGGTGCCCTTGTTGCTCTGCGGGGTGAAGATGTCGCTGTAGCTGGCGTACACCGAATGATGGTCGTCCAGCTCGTAGATCAGGCCGGCATAGCGGGTGACGTTGCGGGTGACTTTGTAATCGCCGTCGCCATCGCGGTTGTCGTAGTCGTACCAGTCCAGACGCCCGCCGAGGATCAGCTTCAGCGGGTCGGCCAGGCTCAGGCGGGTGGTCAGGTACACGCCGTCCTGAGTGGTGACTTCGCGCGTATTGTTGGTGTGGACGAAGTCCGGCTTGCCGGCGTTGATCGGCCAGTTGGTGTCGTAGGGCGAGTAGTTGTGGGTGGTCAGGTCGTAGATGCGTTTACTGGCGCCGACCACCAGTTCATGGCTGCGCCCGAAGGCTTCGAACGGGCCGCTGAAGAAGGCGTCGAGACCTGCCTGGTTTTCATCGGCCTTGGACTGGTAAACCGTGCGGGCCAGTGTGTCGTTGACCCAGCGTGACTGGTACGAGCCGGAGAACAGCGCGTTCTGCTCGGAATAGTTGGCGTTGACCTGCAGCTTCCAGTCGTTGGCCAGTTGCTGACGGATCTCGGCGAAGACGGTGTTGATCTCCTGATCCTTGTCTTCCCAGGAAGTGCCGGGGTTATACGAGCGCGGCAGGTCGAGGTGATGGCCGTCGAGGCCGATCATTGATGAACCCCAAAAGTAGTTGGTCCTGTCCTTTTGGTGCGAGAAACCGAGGGTCAGGGTGGTGTCGTCGCTCAGATCGGCTTCGGTGACGGCGTAGAACAGGTTGTGTTGTTCGTCCACGTCATCGATGAAGCTGTTGGCGTCGTGGTAGGACGTGACCACCCGGCCGCGCAGGGTGCCGCTGTCGTTGAGCGGGCTGGAAGCATCGAGCTCGCCGCGATAGTTGTCCCAGGTTCCGGCGGCGCCGGTCAGGGTGACGCGCTGCTCGGCCAATGGCCGTTTGCGCACCAGGTTGATCGCCGCCGAAGGGTTGCCGGCGCCGGTGACCAGACCGGTCGCGCCCCGAACGACTTCAACCCGATCGAACATCGCCAGATTCGGCTGGGAGCCGACGTTCACGCCGTCGTAGCCGCTTGGAATGCCGTCGTACATCAGGTTGTCGATGTTGAAACCCCGGGCTTTGTAGGCCTGTCGGCCTGGGCCGTTGGAGTAGTCGAGGAACAGCCCAGGCGTGGCGTTGACCACGTCGTTGATGCTGGTCATCGCCTGATCGTCCATGCGCTGACGGGTGATGACAGTGACGGCTTGCGGTGTTTCGCGCAGGGTCAGCGGCAGTTTGGTGGCGGTGGCCATGGTGCCGGTGGTGTACGACTCCGAGCCTTCGGTGGTACTGCCCAGTTGGGTGGATGTGATTGCAGTCGCGCCGAGTTCGAGGGTGGCGGGTGGGGCAGCGTCTTGCACCTCGCGGGTTTCATCGGCCAGCGCCGGGGTCATGACGGCCATGCAGATGGCCATGGACAGGAGGTTGCGTGACGGGTTGAAACGATGCGGCGAGGTTGGGCGCGACATTGAGGCTTCCTGATTTTAAATAGCAAACAAAGAGCAGTTGAGAATCATTGCCAATAATTGTGTCAGGGTTTTTTACCGCAACAAAGCGCTTCGTGAAAAAAATGTGAAATTGCGCAACGGGAGAGGGCGGTGGGCTTGAGTCATTACCGAACCGCTCAAGTACGGACGTTGCAGCACAGCCAATCGAAAAGCCGTTTGTCAGCTTCCTATGCAATCCAGCAGGTTGGCGTCTACTTTTGTGGCCGGGTCAGCCAAATGACAGGCGAAATTCTGAAGTCATTGAAGCGAATTCGAACTGGCCCCGTGACGTTGATTTCAGGATGGATCTTGAATGAGGCGCGGAGCGTCGCTCCGGCGATGCGTAACGGAAACCCGCGCCTTTGAACTCGTTAAGGAGAACGCAGATGGCAATCAGCCGAGTCACCGAAACAACCGATAAAACAGCGCTGGTGCAAGCCGAGGTGTACCGCTGGTACAACCTCTTTTTCCCGTGGTCGCGCGGCGTCGCTTCCCAGTCGGAAGAGGCGATCAAGCCTTTGTACGATGCCCTGGCGAATGATTTCCGGGTGGTGCTCACGGACGGTCAGATCATGGACCGCGAGAACTACTGGGAACGCCTTTGGGGGCTGCACGGCAAACGTGCCGGAAGCCCCGAATCACACATCATCAATCTCTCGATCACGCCACTTCCCGGTGACTGCTTCCTGACGGTTTTCGACCTGGTCAAGAACGGGATCACCAAGAAGAAAGTCGACTCGGCGCTGATGCGCCTCGACCCGGATTCGCCATCGGGAATCTCGTGGATTTACGTCCACGAAAGCGAGCACGAGACGTCGTTTGCGTAAATCGTTGAATGACCGTTTCGCTCCTCTGGTTGTTTGAACCGGAGGAACGGCATCGCTCCAACCCTGTAAAAAGAACCGCCCGAAGCCGTGCATCGGGCGGTTTGTCGGATCAAACAGGGCTGATTCAGATCAGCCGCAGGGTGACGTCGATGTTGCCGCGAGTGGCCTTTGAGTAAGGGCAGGTCTGATGCGCAGCGTCCACCAGCGCCTGAGCGACCGAAGGCTCCAGCCCCGGCAGGCTGACACTCAAGCGCGCCTGAAGAAAGAATGCATCGCCGGCCTTGCCCAGATCGATTTCGGTTTCGACCGCCACCTCCGCCGGAAGCCTGATCTTCTGTGCCGCGGCTGCCTTGCCCATGGCGCCGATGAAGCAGGCCGACCAACCGGCTGCCAACAGCTGTTCGGGATTGGTGCCGCTGCCATTTGAACCGGGTGGCGAGAGCTTGATGTCCAGGTTGCCGTCCGAACTGCGCGATGCGCCATCGCGCCCGCCGGTGGTGCGGGTCTTGCCGGTGTACAGCACGGTGTCGAGTTGATTGATCATGGAAATACCTGCCTGAGTGATGGGGGATGTCGGACAGCGGAGGTTCCGATGGCTCACACTTTTGCATTGGCATGTACCCGAGATGTGTCGTGCAGCGGAGTTTTTGTATCGCTCTGTAGCCTGTATCGGCGTGGAAGGGGTCAAGGGCGCAACCAGGCTGGATGCATGTGGGAGAGGACTTGCAGGTGGCGTTAGTCCAGAGTGAAACAGATAGAGTTGACTGGCGGTTGATCTCGTATTCACACCTGGCCGTTTTTAACCGGGTGCAGCGCAGGGGGGGAGCCGAAAGCCCGGACCTTGCCGGGCGGATGATGGACATATTCAGCGCGAATCGGCATTTCGCGTACGTTGCGTTGCAGATGCTTCGCGGGGCCTGCGAAGCCACGTGATGACAGCATGTACCGGGTGGAGGACGGCGACGAGAACGCCAAGCAGCATGATGGTGAAGATGATGATCAGCGGGATGCTTTCATGCGAGAACATGGTGGGGAACTCCTGTAGTCACTATGTCGGAACCCGCAGACTAGACGCTTGGAGCGATGTTTTAGATGAATGTATGTTCATTCGACGAGGTGTGGAATGTGGTACGGCGCAAGGGCGTTTCCACACGCAAGTCGATGGCTCTCGTCGGGTTTTCCTCTTAACGCATCTGCAGGATGATCGGACTGCTGCTGGCCGGATCAGTGTGCTCACGCAGTTTGCCAACCGTGTTCGCATCCACAGCTTTGCCGTGATTGCCCCAGGTGCTGCGCATAAAAGTCAGCACCTCGGCGATCTGCTGATCCGACAGCTGCTCACGGAAGGCCGGCATGCGATAGGCATCCGGCACGCCGGCCGCCACCACTCGTTGCGAACCATTCAGAGTGATGTTGATTGCCGAGGCACTTTCCTTGGCCAATGCCGAGGTGGCGCCCGCCAGTGGCGGCATCCATTGCGATTGACCCTTGCCGTCCAGACCGTGGCACGACGCACAGCGCGTCACGTAGGTCTGTGCACCGGGCGATTCCAGACGTGGCGCTGCCGAAACCGCTTGATACTGCCAAGGTGCACCATCGCGTTCGCGATCACCGGGTAGCGACTTCAGGTAGTGGGCAATGGCCGTCAGATCGTCATCGCTCATGAACTGCGTGGAGTTGTTGAACGCCTCGGTCATCGAGCCGTAGACCACCGCGTGCTGGTTGCGACCGGTCTTGAGGAACTGCACGATCTCTTGCTCGCTCCAGCGGCCCAGCCCGGTGTTGTGATCATCACGCAGGCTCGGGGCGTACCAGCCATCGAGCAGGGCGCCGGCGAGGTATGGCTTGCCGGACTCATCCAGTGCCTTCTCGTTGAACGCCAGGCTGCGCGGCGTGTGGCAACTGCCGCAGTGCCCGGCGCCCTGCACGAGATAAGCGCCGCGGTTCCATCGTTCATCCTGCGACGGTTTAGTCACATAAGGTTCGGCGTCAACAAATACGCCGTTCCACAGCGCAATCGGCCAACGCAGGTTCAGCGGAAACGGAATCGCACTGGGGATATTCGCCTGTTTGACCGGCGCTACGCCTTTCATGAAAAACGCATACAGCGCTCGTACGTCTTCATCACTGAGCTTGGCGTAGGACGGGTAGGGCATCGCCGGGTACAGACGGCGACTGTCGGGCGCCACGCCGTGGCGCACGGCACGGTCGAAGTCCGCCAGGCTGCAGTGGCCGATGCCGGTTTCCGTGTCCGGGGTGATATTGGTCGCATGGATCGCGCCCAGCGGCGTGGCCATTTCCAGCCCACCGGCGAATGGCGCACCGCCCGGCACGCTGTGACAGGCTACGCAATCGCTGAGCCTGGCGACGTATTCGCCACGGGCGACCAGCGCCGGGTCGATGTCGGCCACGGCGATCTGATGGTTCTCCAGGCGCGAGACTGGCTCGCGGGTGACGTACCAGGCCAGAAGGCCTGCCGCGAGCAGGCACGGCACCGCCAGCCAGCCAGCGGTTCTTGCAAATCGGCTGTTATTCATGAACGCTCCGGCGCTGATCAGGTGAAGGTGTGTCGGCTCATGGGCAGGCTGCGCACCCGCTGACCGGTCAGCGCTGCCACCGCATTGGCGACAGCAGGTGCGACGGCAGGCAACGGCGGCTCACCGATGCCACCCATTTTTTCCCCGCTCTCGACCACGCGCACATGGACCCGTGCCATTCGCGCAGGCGGCAGGATCGGATACAAGTCGTAGTTGCGCGCCCGGGGTTTGCCATCGATCCACACGGCTTCTTCCACCAGCGTCTGCGACAGTCCCAACGCCACGGCGCCGTTCACCTGAGCCTCGACAATCGCCGGGTTGACGATGCTGCCCGGATCAATCGCTTGCCAGATGTCATGCACCTTGACCTGGCCGTTCTCGATGGACACCTCGGCGATCACCGCCGTCTCCGTACCAAACGGCGAAGCCATGGCCACGCCGCGCGCACGTTTGCTGCCATCCTCGGCGGTAAACGGCCCACGTTTCCAGCCGCCCGACAGTTCACCCACGGCTTGCAGCAGTGTGGTCAGCCGTTGGTTGTCACGCAGCAAATGCAGGCGCAGGTCGAACGGGTCTTTGCCGCCCTTGTCGGCCAGTTCATCGAGGAACGATTCATAGAAGAAGTCGTTGAGGGAATTGCCCACCGAACGCCAGTAGCCGAGCATCGCCGGACCCTTGACGTAGATCTGTGCGATGCGCTTGTTGGGGATCGCATAGGACTTGCCCGACAAGCCTTCAAGCGCCGTCGGATCGAGCTTTTCACCTTGCTTGCCGGCGAGGGCTTCGGTCGGGCCTTCGGTGGCACTGATCGCTTCGATTGCCAGCGGCCAGCCGTCGTTGTCCAGCGCGGCACGGAAATTCACCGCCGCCACCGGTCGAAGCACGTCACGCAGGAACTCTTCTTCGCGACTCCAGATCAGTTTGACCGGGCGCCCAACCGCTTTGGCCAGCGCGATGGCCTGAGGGTAGGGACTGGCCGAGTCGTAGAGGAAATGCCGACCGAAGAACCCGCCCAGCAGCGGCGAATGCAAGGTGATGCGTGACGGATCGAGCCCGGTGCGTTTGGCGATATCGGTGCGGAACATGTCCGGCGCCTGATTCGGCAGCCAGACTTCCAGCGAACCGTCCGGATTGAATCGGGCCAATGCCGACGGAGGCTCCAGTTGGCCGTGGTTCAAATACTGGTTGTGGTAAGTGGCATCGATCAGGGTTTTGCTTCCCTTGAGCATCGCAGCCACGTCGCCTTCGTGTTCATCATCTTTGGCCGGGCCCTTGTCTTCGGCGAGGCGCTTGAACCAGGCATCGCTGGAAAAGTCGGCGGGCATCGGCCGTACTTTGCTGTCGGCCGTCGGCTCTTGCCAGTCGACCTGAATCGCCTCGACGGCACGTTTGGCGTGCCACCAGCGCTCGGCGACTACCGCCACGGCACCCGGCAGACGATGCACGGAATGCACGCCTTTCATCGCCTTGACCTGATCTTCGTTGCGCAGGTTGCCCACGGTCATCCCCAGGCGCGGGGCATGTTGAACGGCGGCATGCAGCATGTCGTCGACTTTCAGATCGATGCTGTACAGCGCCTTGCCCGTGGATTTGTCGTAAGCGTCGAGACGCTTCACCGGTTTGCCGATCCAGCGGAACTGACTCGGATCGCGCAGCTTCACCGAGGCCGGATCGGGTACCGGCAGATCCATCGCGCGCTCGGCCAGTTCACCGTAGGCCAGCGAGCGGCCCGACTTCGCATGGACCACCTTGCCAGGCTCGGTGCTCAACTCGCTCACCGGCACGCCCAGTTGCTGCGCGCCGGCCTGCAACAGCATGGCGCGGGCAAGGGCACCGAGGCGGCGCATGACCGGGTAACTCATGCGCACCGACATACTGCCGCCGGTGATGCGCATGCCGTTCTCCATGACTACGTAGGCCTCGCCGGGCGGGGCGGCTTCGACCAGGAAGGTCGCCGGATCGGCATCCAGTTCTTCACCGACGATCTGCGCCATTGCGGTGAACGTGCCTTGTCCACCTTCCATGAACGGGCACAGCAGACGCACGCGGTTGTCCGGACGGATCTCGAGAAACGCCGGGACCTGCGTGCCGCGCTCGGCCGTCGCCGTTGCTGCAGCTTGCACGCGTGTCGAACCGAGTGGGAGACCGAAGCCGAGCACCAGCGCGCCGACGGCGGTACGGGTCAGGAAGCGTCTGCGCGACACATTGATCGGTTCATGCAGATCCAGTAGTGAAGCGTGCTGTGAAGGGTCGATACGAACGTTCATCACGCGTCCCCCTTGCCGGCAAGTTCATGCACGGCGGCATGGATGGCGTTGTACGTACCGCAGCGGCACAGATTGACCATCGCCGCCTCGATCTGCGCATCACTCGGTTTGGGGTTCTGCTTGAGCAGCGCGGTGGCAGCCATCACCTGCCCGGACTGGCAGTAGCCGCACTGGGCGACCTGCAGATCGACCCAGGTCGAGACGACTCGTTTGCCCACGTCATCGGTTTCGATGGCTTCAATGGTGGTGACCTCGCGGCCAACCACACCCGCCACCGGCGTGACGCACGAGCGCACGACGTTGCCGTCCACCAGCACCGAGCAGGCGCCGCATTGCGCCAGTCCGCAGCCGTACTTGGTGCCGGTCATGCCCAGATCATCGCGGATCACCCACAGCAAGGGCGTATCGGCGTCGGCATCGACCTGATAGGTCTTCTGGTTGATTCGTAGTTCCATGGTTCACCCGCTTGATCATCGGTTGACGTGCATTGTTATGAGCGGTGACACGCGGCGGGGCGAATCACCGGTTTTCGTTCAATTCGCGACTGTGCCGAGCGCTTCTGCCTCGAAGGGCTGCCCGCGCAAAAGGGCCATGTCACGACTCGGCGCGGTGCCGAACAGACGGCCGTATTCGCGGCTGAACTGCGAAGGGCTTTCATAGCCGACCGCAAACGCTGCCCGCGACACATCGAGGCGCTCGATCAGCATCAGTCGGCGCGCTTCGTTGAGCCGCAGCCATTTCTGGTATTGCAGCGGACTCATGCCGGTGAGCTGGCGGAAATGATGGTGAAAAGTCGGCGCGCTCATCTGTACCCGCGCGGCCAGATCGTCGATGCGCAGGGCATCGGTGTAGTTGACCTTGAGCCAGTCAATCGCCTTGGCGATGCGATAACCCTGACCGTCGACGGCAGTGATCTGCCGCAGTCGCGGGCCTTGGTCGGTGTGGAGCAGCCGATAGTGGATTTCTCGCAGAATCAGCGGCGCCAGGACCGGGATCGCCTCGGGTTCATCGAGTAATGCCAGCAGGCGATCGAGCGCGTCCTCCAACGCTGACGACAGGCTGCCAATCGCAGCGCCCGTACCCGTTGATGGCTGGCGTTTCGAGGGCAAGCCGCTCTTGGTAATGACCTCGGCAAGCATGCTGACATCCAGTTTCAGCACAAGGCCGACACAGGGCCATTCGGGAGTGGCGAGCATTACTTCGGAGTTGGCGGGCAGGTCCAGCGACGTGACCAGAAACCGCGACGGGTCATAGCTGTAGCCCTCACCGCCGACCCACAAGCGCTTTTCGCCGCGACCCACGAGAATCAGGCTGGGTTCGATCATGCACACAACGGGGGGCGCCGGCTGGTCGCGACGAAACAGCGACAGCCCGGGTATCGAAGTGGCGAAGTCACCCGGTGCGTTCACACGCGGGTCGATGTGCCGTGCCAAAGGTGATTCCTGGGGCTGAGGGGTCGGGATCATGTGGGCTCACTCCTTTGACCGGACTCTAATGCGCGCGCGCGACGTTTCCTATCCATCACCCTGCATCCCCAGAGGATCAGGCAAGCATTCAAGAGGAATGCACTAGGGAAGCACCGGATTGACCGGGAGAATGTGTCTATCTGTTACAGGGGCAGTGCCCGGACGGGCGACAAACTGCTTGCCCCTGCGCATCACCCCCCTACGTTTTTTCGCACCACAGGTAGTTTTCATGACGTTACCTTCTACAAAACCTTCTAAAAGAACGGGCGGCTGGAGCGCCGTGCTGGCCATGTCGTTGGCCGCATTCGCCCTGGTCGCTTCAGAGTTCATGCCCGTCAGTCTGCTGACGCCTATCGCGGCGGACCTGCATATCACCGAAGGTCAGGCCGGGCAGGGGATTTCCGTGTCCGGTGCCTTTGCCTTGATCACCAGTCTGTTGATTGCCTCGGTCGCCGCTCGCATCGAACGCAAGAAGCTTCTGCTTTGCCTGACCTTGTTGATGATCGTCTCCGGAACGGTCGTCGCACTCGCCCCGGGCTACCCGTCGTTCATGTTCGGACGTGCGTTGATCGGGATTGCGATTGGTGGTTTCTGGTCGCTGTCGGCGGCGACTGCCATGCGCCTGGTGAAGCCTGAACAGGTTTCCCGTGCGCTGGCCATCGTCAATGGCGGCAACGCTTTGGCCACGGTCATCGCCGCTCCGGCGGGCAGCTTTCTCGGCTCGTTGATCGGCTGGCGCGGTGCATTCTTCTGTGTGGTTCCGGTCGCGGTGCTTGCCGCCGTGTGGCTGCTGATCAGCCTGCCGTCCTTCAAGGCCGAACGCCAGGCAGGTAGCGGCAACGTTCTGCGTCTGATGAAGCAATTGCCAGTAGCTTTGGGCATGGTCGCCGTCAGCGTCTTTTTCATGGGCCAGTTCATGCTGTTCACCTACCTGCGACCATTTCTTGAGGGCGTGACGGGCGTCAGTGTCTCAACCTTGTCGTTCATGCTGCTGGGGCTTGGAGTGGCAGGTTTTATCGGCACCTTTCTGATCGAACGGTTTGTGGGGCGTGGCCTCTACCGCACGTTGACCGCCATTCCGCTGATCATGGCGGTGATCGCGCTGGCGTTGGTCAGCTTCGGCAAATCGCCGGTGCTGACCGCCGTGTTGCTCGGACTCTGGGGGCTGGTCGCCACGGCCGCGCCGGTCGGCTGGTGGACATGGCTGGCGCAGACGCTCCCGGATGATGCGGAAGCCGGAGGCGGTTTGCTGGTAGCCATCGTCCAACTGGCGATCGCCGGCGGCGCAATCATTGGCGGTCTGGCCTTTGATTTGAGCGGTTACAAAGCCACCTTCGAGCTTAGCGCCGCTGTTTTGGTCGCCGCTTCCGTGCTGGCCTGGCTGGCCGGGCGCAATGCCACGCAAATTCAACTTGTCGAGTCGAGCGCGGCAGCCTGAGGAGATCACCTGCAACCTTCCTTATGGCTCAAGCATCAAACTGCGCCAAACGATAACGGGCGGTTGAACCTGCACATCATCCGGTTGAAGCGCTTGCTGCTCCTCTGGCGAAATCAATTCGGCTGAGGGCCGCTCCAGCAGTAAAGGGTGTGCAGTGTCTACGTTCGATTCAGGAACAGGCGGCGTGGTCATTTGAGCAGAACAACGACCTTGCCCTTGGCGCGTCCCCGCTCAACGTACTTCAATGCCTCGGCTGTTGATTCAAAGGGGAAGGAGCGATCAACCACAGGTTTGATGATTCCGCCCTCAACGAGCGCGGTGATGCGTTGCAGTTGAGCGCCATTGGCTCGCATGAACACAAACCCATAGCTGACGTCCTGCTTGCGCGCTTTGCGACGAATGCCAAGGCTCAGCAGGCGCATGACTTGCTGCAATGGCCAGGACAACCCTTGTTCCCGCGCGAACTGCACAGTGGGTGGGCCCGAGATGGAAATGAGTTGACCACCGGGTTTCAGGACCGCGAGAGATTTCTCCAGCACGTCGGCGCCAAGGCTGTTCAGCACCACGTCGTAGTCACGCAGCACATTTTCGAAGTTTTGCTGTTTATAGTCGATGATTAGATCGGCCCCCAGCGCCTTGACCCATTCGACATTGGCGGTACTGGTGGTTGTGGCGACAAACGCACCGAGGTGTTTGGCAAGCTGAATGGCAATGCTGCCGACGCCGCCGGAACCCGCGTGAATCAGCACTTTCTGGCCCTTTTGCAGCCGGGCGGTTTCAACCAGTACTTGCCAGGCGGTCAGTGCAACCAAGGGCAGGGATGCGGCTTGTACCATGTCGGTATTGGCGGGTTTCAGGGCAACCGCGTTTTCGTTCACGGCGATCAATTGGGCGAACGTCCCGATCCGCGCTTCGGGCGGGCGAGCGTATACCTCGTCTCCCGCTTTGAAGCGTGTCGCCTTCGAACCGACTTCAACCACGACTCCCGCCAGGTCATTGCCCAGGATCAACGGAAAGGCGTAGGGCAGGATCAGCTTGAACTCGCCTTTGCTGATCTTCGAATCCAGCACGTTGACACTGCTCGCATGGACCTCGATCAAGACGTCGTGGGCACCGATTGCGGGGGCGGGCGCTTCGCCAATGCGTCCGGGGTTCTTGCCATAGCCATCAATCAGAAATGCTTTCATCGTGGTGCGGCTCTTGCTGGTTGTACGGAGGGTAGTCGGTGGGTTGCCGTGTTGCTGCGTGACGTGATCAAGCATCGAGAAACGCCTGCGCCTTGGCCACAAAGTCGGCGTGATGCTGGAAAATCCCGCCGTGCCCGGCATCCTCATAAATCACCAACTGTGCGTCGGGGATAAGCCTGGCCAGTTCAAACGAGTTAACGCTGGGCACCATGATGTCGTTGTCGCCGTTGACGACCAGCGTCGGTGTGCGCAAGCGTCCAAGCGCTTGCCGCGGTTGTTTGCCCCACGCCGTGATGGCTTTCAATTGCCGCAGGAAGGCGCGTGGCGTCGGGCCCTTGTCGCGATTGTTCTTGCGTGCCTTGAGGCGCCTTAAATACTGCGAGGCAGACCGTCGCCCATTGGCCGACGAGGTGAAGAAAAGGTAGAACTTGGGATCGCGCAGGGTCAGCAAGCCTTTGAGGATCAATGGCCATGACACTGTGCCGAACTTGTCGATGCCGGTGCCGCCCGCCGGTCCAGTACCGGTCAGAATCAACCGGCGTACCAAGTCAGGCGCCTTGAGGGCAATGTCCTGAGCGACGAAACCTCCGAGGGAAAAACCGAGCACATCCACGGTTTTCAGCCCCAGCGCCCTGATCAGCTGGATGGCATCGTCGGCCATTTCACCCACCGTCAGTGGCGCGGTTCCACCCGAGTTGCCGATACCGCGATAGTCGGTGGTGATGACGCGTCTGGTTTGCGCCAGGCCATCGATGATCGCGGGGTCGAAGTTGTCCAGCACCGCGCCCCAATGATTGAACAGCACGAGGGGCACGCCGGTTGCGGGCCCGGTGTCGCGGTAGGCGTAGGGAATGCCGTTGACCGTGATCGACTGGTTCGCCGCGTCGATGAATGACGTCGGCGAACCCGAGCGGGAATTTGTCTGTATTGAACTCATTGTCACTCCGGCAAGCCAGCAGGATTCGATGCAATGCCCTGTGCCTGCATCGAATCCGGCGCGAATGCTCGCTAGCAAAAAATCACTGTGGCGTCTGATAGCGCTGGGCAACCGCAGACTGGCGGATTTGCCCCAGCAGGCCCTGGCGTGCGCTCTGCAGGTCATCCCAGCGCTCGGCTTCGTGCAGCGGCGGGATGGTCACAGGTTCGCGACGATCGAAACCGACCAGTGCGGCATCCACCAGATCACCCACTTCCATGATTTCGCTCAGGGTGTTGATGTCGACGCCGGAGCGATCCCAGATTTCCGTGCGGGTGGCGGCGGGCAACACGGCCTGCACGTAGACGCCCTGAGGCGAGAGTTCCAGGCTCAGGCCCTGGGACAGGAACAGCACGAAGGCCTTGGTCGCACCGTAGACGCTCATGCCGAACTCCGGCGCCAGGCCCACCACCGAACCGATGTTGATGATTGCGCCGTCGCCGGCCTTGGCCAGGCGTGGGGCGATGGCGCTGGCGAGCCGCACCAGCGCCGTGGTGTTGAGGGCCACCAGTTGCGCGACGCTGTCGGTGCTTTGGTCGACGAAGTGGCCGGACAGCGCGGCGCCGGCGTTATTGACGAGAATGCCGATGCGGGCGTCGTCGCGCAGGCGGCTTTCAACGGTGGTCAGATCGGCGAGTTGGGTCAGGTCCGCCGGGATAACATCGACGGCGACGTCGTGCCCGCTGCGCAAGCGCGCTGCCAGTGTGTCCAGGCGAGCCTGATCGCGGGCGACCAGTACCAGATCGTGACCACGTTTGGCGAAGCGTTCGGCATAGACGGCGCCAATGCCGGTAGAGGCGCCAGTGATGAGAACAGTAGGGCGAGTGCTCATGGGGTATCTCTCTTTCAGGAGGTGAGAAACGGAACGCGCTCAGCTTGCGCTGACGCTCGATTCAGCCAGCGTCGGGTAGTCGATGTAGCCCGCCGCGCCGCCGTAGAGGGTGGCGGGATTGAACGCGGACAGCGGCGCACCCTGCTTGAGGCGCTCCACCAGATCCGGGTTGGCAATGAACGGGCGGCCGAAGGCGATCAGGTCGGCCTGGTCTTCGGCCAGCCGCGCAGTCGCCAGGTCCAGGTCATAGCCGTTGTTGGCGATATAGGTGTTTTTGAAGCGCTGGCGCAGGGCGTCGAAATCGAAGGGGGCGACGTCACGCGGGCCGCCGGTCGCGCCTTCGACCACGTGCAGGTAAACCACGCCGAGGGCGTCGAGTTGCTCGACGACGTAATTGAATTGCGCCTGCGGATCGCTGCTGGCCACGCCGTTGGCCGGCGACACGGGAGACAGACGCACACCGGTGCGATCCGCGCCGATCTCCTTGATGACAGCCGCTGTCACTTCGAGCAACAGACGCGCACGGTTTTCAATCGAACCGCCGTAAGCGTCGGTTCGCCGATTGGCGTTGTCCTTGAGGAATTGATCCAGCAAATAGCCGTTTGCACCGTGAATCTCCACGCCGTCGAACCCGGCAGCGACCGCGTTGGCCGTGGCCTGGCGGAAATCGGAAACGATCCCCGACAGTTCGCTGGTTTCCAGGGCGCGGGGTTCGGAGACGTCTTCAAAGCGGTTGTTGACGAACACTTTGGTCGCGGCACGCAGCGCAGAAGGGGCCACCGGTGCGGCGCCGTTTTCTTGCAGGTCAACGTGTGAGACGCGGCCGACATGCCACAGCTGCAGGAAGATTTTTCCGCCCTTGGCGTGGACGGCATCGGTGACTGTGCGCCAACCGTCAATCTGTGCCTGGGTGTAGATCCCGGGGGTGTCCTGATAACCCTGGCCCTGTCGGGAAATCTGCGTCGCTTCGCTGATCAGCAAACCGGCGCTGGCGCGCTGGCTGTAATAGACGGCCGCGAATTCGCCGGGGACAAAGCCCTGGCCTGCGCGGTTGCGTGTCAGCGGTGCGAGAACAACGCGGTTCGACAACGTGAGACTGCCTAGCGTGTAAGGGGTGAACAGAGTCTGTTTGGTCATCTGATGAATCTTCCGTGCCCGTTGATGGAGATCGGTGGGGTGTGAAATTAGGATGATGATCGAAATCTAAACTGTCAACGGTTTTGATTATGGCCGACATCTATGTATCATCGGACGCAGGAATTACCGCTAAACGCGAGGTATTGCACGTGAGAGTGACCAAGGCCCAGGCGCAGGCCAATCGAGAACACATCGTTGAAACGGCCTCAGAGCTGTTCCGTGAGCGTGGCTTTGATGGCGTCGGTGTGGCCGATCTCATGGCGGCTGCCGGGTTCACCCATGGAGGCTTCTACAAGCACTTCGGCTCGAAGGCTGACCTGATGGCCGAAGCCTCGGCCTGCAGTCTTGGCAAATCGTTGACCGGCGCCCAGGCGCTCGATGTTCCCGGTTTCATCGACGTCTACGTGAACAGAGAACATCGCGACGGACGCGGCAGCGGTTGCACGATGGCCGCACTGTGTGGCGACGCGGCGCGTCAGTCGGACGATGTGAAAGCCACGTTTGCCGAAGGCATTGAACGCACCCTGCAAACTCTGGGGGAAAAATATCCGACAGGGCCGGATGCCGCGGAGGGTGAGGGAAGAAGGAAAATGATCGACTTGCTGTCGCGTGCGGTCGGCGCAATTGTCTTGTCACGCGCCTGTCCGGATGATTCCGCCTTGGCGGATGAAATCCTTGAGGTATGCCGCGCCGAAATGTTTGCTTCATTGCCGGTGTTGCCGGTCGATGAAGTGGAAACGCCGTAGAAGGGCCGATCCACCCTGTTCGATGACTTGAACGTCAGCCCGTTTCAGACAGCCGTTTTTCGTGAATATGTACTCTATTGGTCACGATTTGTAAGACCTCGACAGGGTGAGTAAGCTACGCCCATGAATCAGCCATCCATATCTTCGCCCGGCCCACGTGGCCCAGTCGATCACGAGATTCGTGATCAGATTGTCGCGGCAGCCAATGAACACTTCAGCCAAAACGGCTATGGCAAAACCACGGTTTCCGATCTGGCCAGGGCCATCGGTTTTTCCAAGGCGTACATCTATAAGTTCTTTGATTCCAAGCAGGCGATCGGCGAAGCGATCTGCTCGAATTGTCTGGGGCAAATGGTTGCAGCGGTCGAACAGGCTGTTAACGCAGAGGGGATTTCGCCGACCGAGCGTTTCCGCCGGCTGGTGAAGACCGTGATTGCCACGGGTGTGGACCTGTTCTTCAATGATCGCAAGCTCTACGACATCGCGGCATTCTCGGCAGCGGAGCGTTGGCCATGTGCTCAGGTGTATGAGGAGCAGATCAAGCGCTTTATCTTCGACATCGTGCGTGAAGGGCGAGAGCTCGGAGAGTTCGAGCGCAAGACCCCGCTGGACGAGACCGTCGAAGCGATTCATCTGGCCCTGCGTCCCTTCGTCAATCCGTTGTTGCTGCAGCACAATCTGGATTTTATCGAGGTAGCGCCCACGCTGACCTCCAACCTCATTCTGCGCAGCCTGATGCCCTGACCTGAAAGCGATCTGGTGGTGCTGCTCAGCGTGCCGCTACAGGTTGTGATTCAGTGGGTTGCCAGCCCCCGCCCAGCGACTTGAACACCGCCACCGCCGCACGGGCCGATTCGGTCCGTGCCTGCGCTCTGGCGTCGGAGGCCTGCAGCAATGTTTCGTCGGCGTGCAGGACATCGATCAGGCTGGCGGTGCCTTTTTCATAGGCGGTGAACGAGGACTGGCGTGCTTGAGTCAGCGCCGCTTCGCCGCCGGTCAGGGTCGTGGTCTGGGTTTGCCGATTCACCAGTGAGGACAGCGCGTTCTCTACATCTTCGGTGGCGCGCAGTACCGACTGGCGATAGGCGGCCAATGCTTCAGATTCCTGGCCTTTGGCCTGATCGATCCGGGCGTTGATGCGTCCGAAGTCGAATAGCCTCCAGCGCAGACCCAGGACAGCGCTCGACTGGCTCGCGCCGCTGGTGAAAAGATTGCCGCCGGAGACGGCGGTCGCGCTGCCGAGCAAGGCGCTGAGGGAAAATTTCGGGTAGTACTCGGCAATCGCTTCGCCTATACGCGCGTTAGAGGCCGCAAGGCGGCGTTCGGCGACGATCAGGTCCGGTCTGCGCCGCAGCAGATCTGCCGGTGTGCCCAGCGCAGTCAGCGACGGTACATCGGGAATCTCGCCCTCACGTGCCAGTTGCGTGCGGTGAGTGCCGGGAGGCGTGCCGAGCAGCACGTCCATCGCATTCATGGCCGCCTCCAGACCGCTTTGCAGTACCGGAACGCTCGCCTGGACTTGCGACAACTCACCCTCGGCCTGGCGCACCTGATACTCCGCGGCCAGCCCTTTGCCGTAAAGCAACTGAACCTTCTCCAGCAATGCGCGCCGGGTGTCGACTTGCCGGTTGGCGATGTCCAGCCGCGCCTGTAATCCGCGCAGGGTGATGTAGATATCGGCTGTTTGCGCAGCGATTGCCAGCCTCGTCGCCGTGAAACCGGCTGCTGAGGCCTGATACTCAGCCAGTGCCGCCTCACGCCCGCGGCGCAGTCCGCCAAAGACATCGACTTCCCAGCCCGCCTCGAGATTGGCCTCGTAGGCATTGCCGTAACGGTCGTAGCCGGGTGTTGAATTCAAGACTTGGCCCAGTGGTGTCTCGACGGACTGATAAGCGCGTGCCGCCTGTGCGCTGATATTCGCCGAGGGCAGCAGTGCTGCATTGGCGGCGCCCAGGCCGGCCCTGGCCTGGGTGACGCGCGCTGATGCCTGTGCAAGGTCCAGATTCTGCTGCAAGGCCTGGTCGATGAGGTTGCTCAGTAGCGGATCGTTAAAGCTTTCCCACCAGGCGGCAAGGCTGTCCGGTGTCGATCCTGATCGCGGTTCGACAGCAGACTGCCCGAGGTAATGATCTGAAAGCGGGGCGTCCGGACGATGGTAATCCGGACCCACCGCACAACCTGCCATGAGGCTGGCGGTAACCAAAAGAGCAATTGGGCGCAGGGGTGGCATCGGCGTTCCTTAACGAGATTTTCGTGACCATATTAGGCAATGGTCACAACGTGTCAATTAAGGCTTGAAAAGGCAATCAAGGCATAAATGATAAAACTGGAGCGTCGAATACCTCATTTAATGTGACTGTTGACGATATTGGTCACAAAGATGAGAATATGATGATCATCCTATTTCAGTAAGTGAACCTATGCGCCGGCTTCGAATTTCCCCCATTGCCGCATGCCTGTTGCCACTCGCCCTGGCGGCGTGCGGTGATTCCTCATCCGTTGCAGACCCGCGCACACAGGCGCCTCTGGTCAGGTTCACCGCCGTTCAGGCTGCGGCTGACGGTTCTCGCACCTTCACGGGAGTGGTGACGGCGCGCATTCAGGGCGACCTGGGGTTTCGCGTTTCGGGCAAGGTGCTCGAGCGTCTGGTTGACACGGGGCAGAGCGTCAAACGCGGTCAGCCGCTGATGCGGCTCGACCCCATCGACCTGGGGTTGCAGGCACGCGCGCAGCAGGAGTCGGTCATCGCCGCACGAGCCCGGGCCAGGCAGACAGCCGATGACGAAGCCCGCTATCGCACTCTGGTCAGCGCCGGCGCCATTTCCGCATCGGCCTACGATCAGATCAAAGCCGCCGCAGATACCGCCAAGGCGCAACTCAGCGCCGCTGAAGCGCAGGCGGACGTTGCCCGCAACGCTTCCGGTTATGCGGTGCTGGTTGCCGATGCCGACGGCGTTGTGGTGGAAACACTCGCCGAACCCGGACAAGTCGTCAGCCCTGGACAACCGGTGGTTCGGCTGGCGCGGGCAGGGCAGCGCGAGGCCATCGTGCACTTGCCCGAGACGTTGCGCCCCGCAGCAGGATCCACTGCGCAAGCCACGCTCTATGGCGACGCCTCGGGTGCTGTTACCGCGAAACTGAGGTTGCTTTCGGATTCGGCGGACCGCACGACGCGTACGTTCGAGGCGCGCTATGTACTGGAAGGCGCGCTGGCCAATGCGCCGATAGGTTCGACAGTCACCCTCAGAATCGCCGAGGGTTCGACACCCGCCGCATCGTTGCAAGTGCCCATCGCTGCGCTTTACGACGCGGGTCAAGGTCCTGGCGTGTGGGTCATCGCCGGGACACCGCCAACCGTGACCTGGCGACCGGTTCAGGTGCTGGGGTTGAGCGACGATTCGGCCCGAGTCGCTGGCGATCTCCGGGTTGGCGAACAGATTGTGGCGCTGGGCGCTCACCTGTTGCGCGAAGGCGAAGCAGTAAGAATGCCCTTGCCTGATGCGGCGACCGTTGCCGGGAGTCGTCCATGAGCGAGGGACGATTCAACCTTTCTGCCATCGCCGTTCGCGAGCGTTCGATCACGGTCTTTCTGATTTTCCTGATCGCCGTTGCCGGCACCCTGGCATTCTTCCAGCTGGGGCGTGCTGAAGATCCTCCGTTTACGGTCAAGCAGTTGACCGTCATCACGGCGTGGCCGGGGGCGACCGCACAGGAGATGCAGGATCAGGTCGCGGAGCCACTGGAAAAACGCCTGCAAGAACTCAAATGGTACGACCGCTCGGAAACCTATACGCGGCCAGGGCTCGCTTTCACGATGGTCTCATTGCTCGATAGCGCGCCGCCCTCGCAAGTGCAGGAAGAGTTCTATCAGGCGCGTAAAAAACTCGACGATGAAGCGATCAAGTTACCGGCGGGTGTCATCGGGCCGATGGTCAACGACGAGTATTCGGACGTGACCTTTGCGCTGTTCGCCCTGAAAGCCAAGGGCGAGCCGCAGCGTCTGCTGGTCCGCGATGCGGAGTCCATGCGCCAGCGCCTGTTGCATGTGCCGGGGGTGAAGAAGGTCAACATCATCGGCGAACAAGCCGAACGGATATTTGTTTCTTTCTCGCATGACCGGTTGGCGACCTTGGGCTTGTCACCGCAGGATATCTTCGCCGCGCTGAACAGTCAGAACGCACTGACCCCGGCCGGATCAATCGACACCAGCGGGCCACAGGTTTTTCTGCGCCTCGATGGTGCGTTCGACAAGCTGCAGAAAATCCGTGACACCCCTGTAGTCGTGCAAGGGCGGACACTCAAGCTGTCTGATGTGGCGACTGTCGCACGCGGTTATGAAGACCCGGCTACCTTCCTGGTGCGCAATAACGGCGAAGAGGCGCTGTTGCTCGGTGTGGTGATGCGTGAGGGCTGGAACGGTCTTGATCTGGGCAAGGCGCTGGATGCCGAGACCGTCAGGATCAACGAGGAAATGCCCTTGGGTATGACCCTCTCGAAAGTCACCGACCAGGCAGTGAATATCGACTCCGCCGTTGGCGAGTTCATGGTCAAGTTCTTTGTCGCGCTGCTGGTGGTCATGCTCGTCTGCTTTCTGAGCATGGGCTGGCGCGTTGGCGTGGTGGTCGCCGCTGCGGTGCCGTTGACCCTGGCGATCGTGTTTGTGGTGATGGCGGCCACCGGCAAAAACTTTGACCGTATTACCCTGGGGTCGTTGATTCTGGCGCTCGGGCTGCTGGTCGATGACGCGATCATTGCCATTGAAATGATGGTGGTGAAAATGGAGGAGGGCTACGATCGCATCAAGGCCTCTGCCTATGCCTGGAGCCACACGGCAGCGCCGATGCTGTCCGGAACCCTGGTGACGGCGATCGGTTTTTTGCCGAACGGTTTTGCTCAGTCCACGGCCGGCGAATACACCAGCAACATGTTCTGGATCGTGGGCATCGCTCTCATCGCTTCGTGGGTCGTGGCAGTGGCGTTCACCCCTTATCTGGGCGTGAAACTGTTGCCGGATATCAAGGCGGTGGAGGGTGGACATGCGGCGATCTACAACACGCCGCGATACAACCGCTTCCGCCGGGTTCTGACCCGGGTCATTGCCCGCAAATGGCTGGTCGCGGGCATGGTCATTGTGCTGTTCTTTGTGGCCGCTGCGGGTATGGGCCTGGTGAAGAAACAGTTCTTCCCGACCTCTGACCGTCCTGAAGTCATGATCGAAGTGCAAATGCCCTACGGCACTTCCATCGAGCAGACCAGCGCCACGGCCGCCAAGGTCGAAGCCTGGCTGCGCCAGCAGGATGAGGCAAAAATCGTCACGGCCTATATCGGCCAGGGTGCACCGCGTTTCTTCCTGGCGATGGCACCGGAACTGCCCGATCCGTCGTTCGCCAAGATCGTTGTACTGACCGACAGTCAGGAAGCACGGGAAACCCTCAAATTGCGTTTTCGTGACGCGGTGGCTCAAGGGCTCGCCCCGGAAGCGCGCCTCAGGGCATCGCAAATCGTATTTGGTCCTTATTCACCGTTTCCGGTGGCCTACCGGGTGATGGGGCCTGATCCGGCAAAGTTGCGCGTGATCGCCGAGCAGGTGCGGGGTGTGATGCAGGACAGCCCGATGATGAGAACCGTGAATACCGATTGGGGGCCGCTGACTCCGTCGTTGCATTTCAACCTGGATCAGGATCGTCTGCAGGCAGTGGGGCTGACATCGACTGCGGTTGCACAGCAATTGCAGTTCCTGCTCAGCGGAGTACCGATCACGGCGGTGCGCGAGGATATTCGTTCAGTACAGGTCATGGGGCGGGCAGCGGGCGATGTCCGGCTCGATCCACAGCAAATCGAAGGCTTCACCTTGGTCGGAGCCTCGGGGCAGCGGGTCCCGTTGTCGCAGATAGGCGAGGTCGATGTGCGCATGGAGGATCCGATCCTGCGCCGGCGTGATCGCACCCCGACCATCACCGTGCGCGGCGACATTGCCGAAGACTTGCAGCCACCGGATGTTTCCAGTGCGCTGCTGAAGCAACTGCAGCCGATCATCGAGAAGCTGCCTTCCGGTTACCGGATCGAGCAGGCGGGCGCGATTGAAGAGTCCGGCAAGGCCGGCAAGGCGATCCTGCCGTTGTTGCCGATCATGATCGCCATGACCCTGGTCATCCTCATTGTGCAGGTCCGTTCGATCTCGGCGATGATCATGGTGTTCCTGACCTCGCCGTTAGGCTTGATTGGCGTGGTGCCGACATTGCTCATCTTCAATCAGCCGTTTGGCATCAATGCGCTGGTCGGGTTGATTGCACTGTCGGGGATCCTGATGCGCAATACGCTGATTTTGATCGGCCAGATTCATCACAACGCGCAAGAAGGGCTGGATCCGTTTCACGCGGTCGTCGAAGCCACGGTGCAACGTGCGCGACCGGTCCTGTTGACGGCCCTGGCGGCGATCCTGGCGTTTATTCCCCTGACACACTCGGTGTTCTGGGGGACGCTGGCCTATACCCTGATTGGCGGCACGCTCGTCGGCACCATCATGACGCTGGTGTTCCTGCCCGCGATGTACTCGATCTGGTTCAAAATCGGTCCTGACGCCAGGCCGCCGGCTGCAACAGTCAAACCGGAGTAGCCATCAGTGCTGAAAATCGAGGCCTGGGTTCACCTGGCAGATCGATGCAGACATTCATGTGATGTGAGCGCCTGCCGCCTTCGTTGGGCTTTCAAGAACGGCCCTGAGTGATTACTGGTCGACCCAGGTGCTTTTCATAATGACGAAGAAAGTGTTGCCACTCCGGTTCGCTCCAATAGGAATGGCGTCTGAGTTGCAAAATGTCGTGCCGAGCTGCCCGCAATGAGCTGATTCGCCCATGGGACTTCTCGAGATCGAGCAGCGCAAGCTCGAACTCGGGATCGCTCGACGAATTGCGAACTTTGATAAAAATGTGCTTTGAGCGCATGCAGCCATGTTGCCAGCGGCCGAGATGCATTCGTGCCATCAATGACGCGAGTATTTCGAGCACATTGTCCAGTTGCTTGGGCGTGTATTGGTTTTTTGCACCTTCGTTGTACCAGGATTCCAAATCCTGGAAACCGTTCAAGTCCTTGGTGACCAAGATGCCGTGCCAGACCCCTTTGATTTTTTGCGCACCGTAGTAAACCGGTTGAGGGGCGTTGACCCCAAGGTGGAGTAACTTTGTGAGCGCGCGGCCTTCGCGCAAGGTAGTGGGGCGCCCCAGAGGATATCTCAGGCTGCGAAACAAATGACCCGTCTGACGCTTAACGTACACAGTCGCACCGTTATGCAGAACTCGCTGCACTCCGCTCGTGCCACTCCTGCGTACGTTGGGTTCTTCTACCCAAGGGCCTGATGTATTCCACCAATAGGAAAAAATTTGGTCGGTTTGGCTCATCGCGCACTCCATTCTTGTGTTGTTATCAGCTGCGCCATCGGCCTTTTTGCTGGCTGGCATCATGCCGTTATTCAAACAGACGTTTCAATAATGGGCTAGTTCCTTTGATGACGCGCTTATCCATTATTGAGCGGCAGCTACGGTCCAAAGGCAGTCGTGAGAGATGAAATGGTTTCGGCCAGAACAGTCGACGGCTTTCAAGTCCGAAGATTAATCCTTATATATCAATGCCTTAAGTTTTATTCGTTTCCGCTAGGCAGTATTCATTAATGCTCTGAAGGCCTCTGAAATCAAGGGGTGGACACTTATTTGCGGAAACGAATTTGGCCGGTTATTTGGCGTTCTAGGTAGGCTCATGATCGCCCTAAACTTCATAGCTGCAATCGAGAGACTGCGCTTGATGGAAAGCGACTTTCATCTGAAGTGGGGTTTTTGCAGCCAACCTGGTCAGTCGAGACAGGCAGGACACGGCCAAAAGCGAACCCTCACGATTGCCCGTTTTCGGCCAATTTCTGCCTTTAACCAACATCAGCTTTGGGTGGTCAGTTGCGCTGACACCGTGGTAGCTGCGTCCAAGCCGAGTAATGCGAAAGCAGACACGTAAACTGCAACGGATGCAGGAATGAGTAACAGTGAATGCCCCAACACAGGCATCACAGCCACTGCATGAAGAGCGGCCTCGGGAATGCCGGCACATTTTTTGTCAGGCAAGACGCAGATATCAAGCTTTCAACTCTGGGTCTAGGGCGCTAACGTATCGCACCGTTTTCAAGGAGCGTCACCTTATGCCGTACCTCAACCTAGACCGACGCTTCGTTCAACGAACGATGTATGACCAGGAGGAACTGCTGAGGGCGGAAATCTACGATCGGAAGCTGTCGTGGGATGACGTTTTGGCGAAACGCTTTGCAATCGTCGTTGCGCCGGCCAACTTCGGAAAAACTACTGAACTCAAAGAACTGGCGAATCGTGAGCGACTGGCTGGGAAACATGCTGTTTTCGTGGAACTTCGCAAGGTGCTAGACCGCAACGACCTTGAAGATGCATTACATCCATCGGAGGTTGTAGCGTTTAAGGCTTGGCAGCAGGTCTCGAGCGCACCTATTACCTTGCTCATCGACTCTTTGGATGAGGCCACACCTAGCCAACGCCAGGATTTAAATTACGCGCTGAGGAAGGTGCGCCTGGCTTTCCACTGGCCAAACAGCAATGCTCGCTGGTTGATTTCGACTCGTCCCGCCGTACTTTCACTCGATGTCATGGGACAGTTGTCAACCATTCTTGAAGTCCCAATCGAGGTCACCAGTACCGAAGATGACGAACCGGCTAGGCTCGTTGACAAACATGCAGATGAGCGAGCGACAACAAAAAGCTCAACCACACAGGATGCCTTGGCTATTTTTTCTATGGCTCCGCTCACCTCAAGACAAGCCGTACTCTACCTGCAGAGTAAACATGGGGTAGGCGATGCAGCCACACTCCTTGAAGTAGCGCAGAAGCGAGGCCTGCCAGGGTTCACAGAAAGTCCAGGTGGGCTTGACGTGATTGCCCACCTGGATCTGGTGAATCGACCGCCGGAGTGTCTTACGGAAGTGTTCTTGCGTGTGGTGCAGGCAGTCGAGACGCAGCAAAGTGGCGATCATCGACTGGCTGAAGCCGGAACACCCTCCGCGCAGGTGGAAGTCGTACGCAGAATTGCTGCCGCTTCTCTCGTTTGCCAGCTACAAAACGTCGAGATGCCTTCTGGCCAACTGGCCGCGGATGAGAGTGTCCTGTCTGCGAGATTGATAGCAGGTTCGCGTCTTCCAGATTCGGCTTTGATCCAACTTCTTAACTCACAACTTTTCATTGATGCCGGTCATCACCAAGTCAAACCCTATCCTGAGGAATTGATTCCGTTTCTAGCGGCGCAGCACTTTGCTTCTCTCGTCCATTCGCCAGAAGATGCCAAACGCCTTATCAATATGTTCTCATGGCATGCCCCTACCGGCGAAAAGGGTGTACACCGTCGATTGCTGGCAATGTTGGGATGGATCGCAACCTTGAGCAATTACTGCCGCACGGAGTTATTGCAGCAGGATCCGCAAGTGGTCGCATTCTTCGGAGACCTGCGAAACAGTGGCATCCCGAGAAGCGATGCGCACGAGGCGATCAGGCGAAGCATTCATTCGGTGTACACACAAGGTGATCGAATCGGTCGCGATTTCTTCCGACTCACTCCCGAGAATTACTGGCAAGTAGGGGGCGAAAGCAATTTGCCGTTGATCAGTGAGTTGTTCGAGCAATATGGTTCAAATATTCGTGTACGGAGTGCCCTGCTGAATATTGCGACCCACAGCCAGTCCGACATTCTCCGCCAACAGGTTTTGAAGACTTGCCAGGGCGACTACGCCCAACTCCTGCAACAGAGGATGGATCTCTATTATCTACTGGATCTTGGCGTCGACAAGGATCTAAGGGGCTTGGCGGGCGCGTTGACAACTCAGCGAGACCTCACTGAGGAGCGGGTCTCGATTTCGATTGCCCACCTTGCCTGGACGCATCTCAAAGTTTCGCAGATCGTTACCTTGATTGAACGGCAGCTAAGCGGACAAACAGGGGGCTACCGCATTTCCTCCACCATCAGCGGACCTGTTTTCGACGCCGCAAACGACTTGCAGGCATACCAGCTAACGCGGTCCCTTGTAATCCGACTCGCCCGAATCGGTCGTACCCCCGGGCGCAAAACTCCTGTCTATACCGACATACCAAGCCGGAAGCTAGATTTGGTTATTGATCTCCTGTCCTCGCTAATAACGAGGCCCGTGACGATCTATGAATCACGTATAGCGCTATTGTGTGTCATCGTGCGACGCTTCTTCCGCGATGTTTTTTACGGGTCAATCGACCTGTCTAAGTTGCGCGTGGCGTTAGAGAAAAATAGCCCTATGCGCCTTGCAGTGCTACGGAAAATTCTAACGTTGGAGCCTGATGACGATCTGCTCAGCGGTGCGCTCTTTGGGCTCGGCAGGATATGTATTCCCACCCTCAAGGATGCTACAGAACTCGACTCAGAGCGATTGCGCGCAACGATTCATAAGGTAGAGGCGGCTACCAAATCGCCGGCCATGCCGTCGGGACCTCATGCCAAAATGAAACGGCAGGGCCGGTGGCGTATAGATAAACGCATCCTGGCGACCCTCCATAAAGAAATTGAGCAAATACGCGACGGCTCCGCTCGGCATTCAATCGCTTTGCTTGCTGGGTGGCTGCTTCAGGACCACTCAACGTCCCGATATGGCGAGGTCAGCTTCGATCCGGTGAGGGAGGCCGGCGGAGCCGAACTAGCCGATGCGTTCAAAGCGGGTGTGACAAGACTTTGGCGAGAGCTACCGCCGACGTTCAAGGAGGACGAGCCTCGTTCGGTTTACCACATCACCATTGCCGGTTTGCAGGGGTTGCACTACGACCTTCACGATGGCTCCAATTTACCAGTAATGTCGACTGCCGAAGTAAAGCAGGCAATTCAATACGCCGTCTTTGAGATTAATGGCTACCCACATTGGTTCTGGCCATTGATTGAAGCAAATCAGGAGGTGGCGATCATTAGTTTCAAAAAGCTGGTCGCTCAGGCGGGAATGGGGGCCGTTTCTTACGAGCATGCGGAGGAGTTGCTTATTTCCCTGAATGAGACAACGGAACGCATTCGAAGGGAAATAGCACCTGATGCTTGGAGCTTTCTTACTACACAACCAGTAAACCGCAGCCAAACTACTGAGTCGATTCTCAGACTAGTAACTAATGTGTCCGGCGCTACAATTCAAAGTGAGTTCGAAACGCAGGCGTGGAGCCGCATACAAGCAGCGTTTGGTTCGGGCACACTCGAAGGTTCAGTAGATGCTGATCACACACGCGACCTCCTAGATACAAAAGAACGAAGTGCTGCTTGGGGCGCCTACTGGTTGATCGGATATCCGAATTCATTCACATCCCATCTTGAGCAATGGCTCACTGAGAGCAAATCTCAAGCCCAAGCATTTGTGTTCGAGTTGGCAGCGTACCTCGGCCACGATTTTGGCTCAAGAATGGTTGGGCTTGCGCAAACATCTGACCATGGGGTTACGGCTCTCGTAGCACTTTACAAATGCACGCTTGAGGTCGTCTCACCTAATGGCGATGCACCCCGTCCTAGTGGTGTTGTGTACTCGCCGGGACGTCGGGATGCTGCTCAGCAGTTACGCGATGCGCTCATCCCCGCTATTGCTGCAGCCAAATCGACCCGAGCATATGAAGCCCTTGCTGCCTTGAAAAATGGGGCAACAGACCAGAAGGCAAAATACCTGAGTAGCATACTGTTCGACATGCAAGAGGCTCGATTCACTCGCCCGCCATTGGCACAGCGAGATTTTGACCAGTTTGATCGTGACTTTAAGCCCGTGGTAAACGGCACACTCGCGCTGGCGCTGGCCGTTGAGGAAGATCTGCTTGCGGTGAAATACAGCATTGAAAAAGGCGAATTCAGCCTACGCCGCTTCTTCAGTGCACTGAAGTTCTCGCGTATCGATACAGACAAGGAAGGGCTAGCGCTGGAAGCCGACTTCCAGGCCCTACTTGGAAGTGAAATGAACCACCTTGCGGGAACTCGGTATTCGGTCACGAAGGAGCCGGAGACTGCCGAGGCCACGCGCCGTGACGTGTTATGTCGAAAAGGTGCTGACTACGCTTCCATTGAACTCAAGATGTCCATGCGATGGACCGTATCACAGTACTTGGAAGCGCTTGAAGACCAGTTGGTAGGTCAGTACATGCGCAACTACAACTCAACTACGGGCTTTCTGGTAATAGTGCTGCAGAAGGACAGGAAATGGCGACACCCGACAACCAAGAAGGAACTTAACTTCCAGGCACTGATTAAGCTCTTACAAGCACGGGCCCTCGAATTGGAAGCACTGGATCGCAGACACATTATTCGAGTGATCGGGATCGACGCAACGCCCCCGAAAAGCTTTCGAGACGCCTGAAGGTGGCAGTGCCGGCCGCAGGGGGGGCAGCATGCCCTGGGCCTGCGCTCTACCAAGCAATACGCTTCACGAGCGAATAACAGGCGTTGGGCTTGCCCAACCAACCTTGCGCGGTACACACACGCTACGAAGAACTAAGACATCGTTAATCTAGCGGACGAAGAATCTGAGAGCTGTCTAACTCTTGCCTGGTCATACAGAGTTTGAAAGCGCCACCGGATACCTGGAGGACGAGGTCGAGTTGCCCTAGAAACAGCGGGACTTCAGTTCTGGGTCCGGGTTCAACTATGAACATCGATATAGCGGAAAGCGAGTATGCACACTCGGTTTTCTAGGCAAAAAGCCTCCATCATGGTTAGTAGCTTCTGGTCGGTAGCTTTCGCTTGCCTACGTCCGCTTTTGGCTGTTCGCAGCCATTCGGGACCGACAGCAATCGGCCAGAACTCGAATCTGATCGGACGTCTTAACAACAATCCGAATAGTCCAATTGGCATTGGCGAAGCTCCTGTCGCTATGCCAATCTATGGCGATGCCAAGTCCATTTGCCGTACTCAGTCCGCCAGACACGATACCTTCCAGAGCTCCCGTCGCCACGCGCGATCAGGAGCTGCCGTTCGATGCGCTGAGTTGGGAGAACTTTGAACGTCTTTGCCATCGACTGACTGCACTCGAAGGCGATGTCGAGCATTGCGCACGATATGGACGGCAAGGGGAGGCGCAGGAGGGCATAGATATTTACGCGCGCAAGGCGGATGGTCGCTACCATTGCCTGCAGGCTAAGCGTCATCGTAGCTTTGGCGCGGCTCAATTACTCAGTGCGGTCGATCTGTTCCTCGACGGAGCATGGGCCGCGCGCGCTATCAGTTTTACAGTCGCGGTCCAAGCATCTCTTCGTTCGACTGTGATGCAGGAAGAAATCGAGCGCCAGGCCGCACGGCTTCGCGCGCGAGGTATCACTTTTTTGGCTCTAGACGGTGAGGGGCTCACCGCTCGCTTGCGATATCAACCAGAGCTCATCGACGATTTTTTCGGGCGCCCTTGGGTCGCAGCACTGCTCGGGACGGACGTTGCCAGCGCTTTGGGCTCACGGCTCGATGGAAATGCATTCGCACGCGTGCGTGCGCAACTCGCGAATGTTTACGAGGTGCAGTTTCAGTTCTTCGATCCAGGCAGTTTCGGGACTATAAGCGACGAGGATGGAAGGCCCGCACTGACATTGCTCGAAAGATTCCTCAAGCCCGACATTCTAGTACGCGAGACTTCACGCCCCCATGATCGAGCTGAGGTGACTGGTGTCGAAGGTGAGCGGAGCGCCACCAGTGTTGATGTTTCTCCGCTGAGTCCGGAATCCGAAATAACTAGGTCAAGCGGCACGGTCGCTAATAGCCGTATGCGGCGCCTGCCAGTTGGTGAATGGCTTGGTGACAGTGAGCGGCTGGTGTTGCTCGGTGAGGCCGGTTGCGGCAAAAGCACGTTGCTACGCGTAGTAGCACTCGACTTGTTAAAAAGTCAGTCATATTTTCCCGAGCTTGCCACAATCTGGGGGCAGTACCTTCCAGTCTATATTCCGTTCGCACATTGGTCTGCCCAGGTTGCGCGCGATGGCCATGCAATCGGCATCAAGGAGATTGTCCGGCGTTCTCTGCAGCATTTTCTTACGAGCTCAATCGTTGACCTGCTTGATCGCGCTTTTGACGATCAGCGCGTTCTGCTGCTCATAGACGGCTTAGATGAGTGGAGCGGCGAGCAGGCTGCTCGCGCGACACTGAGTGCGCTCGTGACTACCGTCGAGGCGCATAACGTTCCCGTGATTGTCTCTGGCCGGCCTAGGGGGTTGAGCCGCATCGGTACACTTCCCGCGAATTGGAAGCGCGGAACAGTTGCGCCCCTGTCGACCATCCAGCAGGCTACGATCGCTAGACGCTGGTTCGGGCGCTATGCAACGACTGAGTCAAATGGCACAGGCCTATCTGATGCTGGCCTGCGCACCGGCCGGTTCATGGCCGAGTTGGCCCGCGATGCCAACTTGGGCGCGCTTGCCGCGGTGCCGTTACTCCTTATTGGTCTAGTGACCCTTGCTCTGCGAGGCCAGATTCTTCCACGTACACGGGGTGACATTTACGATCAGTTAGTAAGAGTCTTGCTTGAGGTCCATCCCGAGAACCGAGCGACGGCCTCTGGCGACACCACGCCACGCTTCCGTCATGCCACTGATCCAGACCAAAGACGGGCGGCGATTGCACGGCTAGCGTTCGCGATGCGCGAGCAGGCAGGCGGCGGTGGTATGCCGCTAACCGCTGCGCGCGAAATTCTTCGCACCTACCTCACTTCACCACAAGGGTTCGATCTCCCCGATGGCGATGCTTGGGCCGCAGCCAATGAGATTCTTTCCGTCAATGCTGAAACTCAGGGGCTTATTGTCGAGAAAGCGTTCTCCGAGATCGGGTTTGTCCATGCAAGCTTCGAGGAGTTTCTCTGTGCCGAGCACATCAGTGGCTGGCCGTTCAGCGAAATCGAAGTGTTCGTCCGAAGGCATGCTGGTGAGGGCCGTTGGCGCAATGTCATTACCTATCTTCTCGGATACATCCAGCGGCGAGACGAGTTCGATCGACTGATCGGGATCATAGAGGAGCCTGAGTCCGATGATCTGGTGCGCTTCCACCGCCAATTTTTATTAGGCGATATTGCGTTCGGTTCCGCTATGCGCGCGACCGCGAACGCAACCGTCAAGCGTTTGGCTCTCGCGACTATGCACCGAGTCGAAACCGAAGATTGGGTACCCGCCCGTAGAGAGGCATTAGCATCGGTGCTGAAAGGTCTTGCTGACCCTACGTTCAAGGTCGACATCGAACAGCGACTTAGGCGCTGGTTACCTGGGCGGCGGCCCTATCGCGCTTCATTAATCGGAGCGTTCGGCGCATGGCAGCCGTCGGAAAAGCTTCAAGACCTGCTGGTTCAAACGATGCACGATGAGGATCCTGGTGTTCAACGTGCAGCTGCTGCCGCATATGCAAACGTCTTCTCTTCCTCGACCGAGGCCTGTGAACGACTTCTAAATGCGTTGACAAATACGCGCGATCTCGCCGCCGCGAGCGCAATCCTCGAGAGTCTAGCGTTAGGTTGGCCGGACGCGCCCGCAGTTACGCCGCTCTTTCAGGAAGCATGGCTTTCGCACGGAGCGGAACTGCGCCTAGTTGGTATCCTCGGACTCGCCGCAACAGGTTCGGCATCCGACGAAGCGCGCGATACCGTGCTACGTTGCCAAAACCATTGGTCAGACGTTTCTTATCCGCATCACGATCTCGCTGCGACAATGCTCATGAAGTACTGGCCCGGCGACGAAACACTTGTGAAAAGCGCCCTCGATCGCTTATCGGGCAACTTTGATTCGATTTGGGAACACACTAGCGCTATCGCGTATCTTCTGGAGTCACCTCTCGATCGCGCCGATGTCCGTACCTGGATTCTCGCTGAGCTCGGTCGTGAACACCCCTTCAATATAATGAGCAACAATCGTTGTTGGGCACAGGTGGGCCGCTTCGCCGCGGCCGATCCAGATATCCGCTCCGCCGCGAATGCCCATTGGTGCGAACCACAGAACCGACTCATCAAAATGCACGCGTTACCGAACTATGTCGCTCATGTTGCAGACGGGCAAGTTGCGGCTGCGATGATTGAGGTGCTTGGCAACAAGGAGGAAAAATTCAACCGTCATTGGGCTTTGAGCACTTTACTTACTGGCTGGGGGCGCGATCATCCTGAGGTCAAATCTGCCATCGATGCGCTGATCGACGCCGTCGACGAGGACCTAGACGATCTTGTCGCTCTCCTTCCCAATATCGTGCTCGATAAGGCAGCTGCTCGCGCAAGGCTGATTCGTATGGGTATGCGCTCTGAGGTTCGGCGCGATCTACTCATCATTGGCTTGGAAGCATGCGGCTGTGACTCTTCCGACGACGAAGCAGTAGCCGCAATCCTCGCCTTTCCAGATCAATTTCGCGGCACGCTCGGAGTGTCCTATCCGCTACTCCGTACGTTTGGAGAAAATAACAGTATCCGCGAAGTTGCCCGCAAGTATCTCCGTGAAGCTGATGGGCCTTTGGAGGCAATCGCTGCCTGTTACAAAGACGATCCGGAGTTCGCTTCTACGCTATTTGACATAGCAGTGCCCTTGCCGGTCGATCTGCGCACGCAAGTCGTTGAGGTCGCTGCGACTGGCGCCGCAGGAACGGCGCTTGAGGCGATACTGGGTCAGGGCATGCTCGAAACTGATCCCGAGCTGCGCGTACGGATGGTGATCGCACATCATCGGGCGCTACTAACTGACGCTCATGAAACTGCTCGGCAAACGCTTCTCGACAAGGCGATCAACGTCGGGATCGATCATGGGTCGATCCGCGCCGCAGCACTTGCTGGGCTGGTTACAATGGGCGCACTTGAAACAATGGTGAATCTTGAAGAACGTGGCAAGCCGGTCGGGCTCTATACTGGAAATCTCGCTGAAGGCATCCCAGCTATTGAGCGGTTGATCTGCGAGCGCTTCGAAGAGTTCGAGGCTGCCTTCGGCGATAGCTTGTCTAAACGGTTTGAGACACTTGGCAACGACAACCGGCTCGCTGAAATATTATCGACGGCTCCAGGGGCCTCGCCTGCTGCTCGAGCGGCATTCCTAGCTCTGGCTGAACGTGGCGAAATGCCGCGCACACCGCACGCGTTGCGCGCGCTTGCCGCTGAACGTCCTCGCAGCGATCTCTTGCTAGCTCGCTGCTGGGACACAATAGATAGCAGGGCATATAGGAATGACCGCGCGATGGTTAATGCCGATGTGGGGCTTATCCTACGCGAACATTTCTCCGACAACCCCGGTGTGCATCAGCGACTTGTCGATCAGTTCAACGAAACTCCCGTCACCGCGACCGCTATCCCGCTTGCCATCTTCGCGCCTGACGCAGAGGAACTAACGCTTCCTGTTGACTTCAATGATATTGGTAAAGAGTTCGGAGAGTGGACATTAGCTGTGAGCGTGGCCGCCCACCGTGCGGACAGCGCCACCTTTTGCAAATTACTTGAATCCATGCTTTGTCGCCGGTGGCGTTCGCAGTTTGATGCCCAGTCGCATACCAATTTAGCGGTCGAAGAAAGGCTCCAGTGGGATTCGGAACTTCAAGGCCTTCTGAGCGAAAGAATCAATAAAGACGTAGATCCGAGCATTAGTGGTAGTTTTTCCCGTTATTTGGCAGCGGCTGGCAAACTCAGTCCTGAGGCCCGTGGCCGGACTATGGAGCTTCTTCGGACTATTAGCACCGATCAGCGCCTGCCAATTGCAGGATATGACGCAATAGCTGATCAATGGCGCGCGACACGCGCGACACTGCTCGATGCCGTCTTTGCTGGACTTGAATTTAGTTGAAGATTGGCCACTTGCGTCCGCTTCTGGCCGAAAGCAGGTGTTCGTGAGCGGCAGCTAATGGCCGAGAGCTGCATGTCGCGGAGGCAGTTCTAAAGTTCGAGGTGAGCGGTTAGAGCACTCCTGAGCGAATTTAACCAATTATGTTGGGTTCATCGTGTGGGTTTCACAATCTCGCCGACGCGTCGATAAACTGTTTCTGTTATGCGTTTATCGGTATGCCCAAGCAGTCGGCTGGCATGACTAAGATCGTCAATCTCACTGGCTGCCTTCGGCCGGATATCCCTGAACTGAAACTGTCGAATGCTTGAAGCGAGTTGCGCATCTTCGTCCTCTAGAGCTTTCGCGATAGCAACATTGCGTGCATCGTCGAATCGTAGGCGAAGCATTGGCGCAGTCACGCGGCGACCATCCTCCGTAATGATCAAATACGGGTTTCGTACTGCGCGCACCTTCCGCTGTACGAGCAGCTTTTCTATCAGCTCACCTAAACCGTTAATGATCTCGCCGGCATCGAGCCGGATGCGGAGCTTTTTCGAGGTCTTGCCCTGTGCAACCAGCAGAAAGCTGTTGGTGACATCCGTAGCGCGCATGGATAGGACATCAGCAGGGCGCTGGCCCGTAAGATAGGCCAGGTCCATGGCGTCTTTGAGTTCTGGCACGGCAACACCATAGACGGCATTCCAGATCGCGGCATCAGCGTAAAAGTCACGTGGTGTCTCTTTGTTCTTGCGCACACCGGAGGCTGGATTTTCCTTGTCAGTGATACCCCATTCTCTGGCAATGTTATAGATGTGCGAGAGCAGTGAGATCTCGCGATTTGCCCGAACCTTCCCGGTCCGTTTATCGCGGTACTGAGCTATCACCTGTGGTGTCACCGCATTGATCGGCGCTTCACTGAATGCTTTCCTGAGTTGCGTCAGTGAAAGCAAGTTGTCCTTTTGGGTTCTTGGCTTTTTCGCCGGAATGATCTCGGCTTCGTATCGGTCGAAAACTTTTCCCAGAAGGGTGTTCTTTTGCGGAATTGGCTTGCAATCGAGTTTCGCCCATTCCGCCTTGGCGACATCCAAGTCCCTACCCAACGGAATTTCCTTCCTCTTCCCCTGATCATCTCTCCCGTCGTAGTAATACCCGACCCACTCTGAACCGTTTTTCATTGACCTGACCCGCCTAATCATTCGAGGTGGCAGATCCCGATTTGCAGCCTTTCTTGGTCGCATTTTTACCCCACGCGTGAAAGATCTAGCGACCAGGCTTCAGCCGCAATATTGTCAGATGAAGGCTTCACACCGGACAGTTTCATTCGCGCGTACACGCGACCAACAACGGGTCGTCTTGCACCTGTAAGTACGTATTTCCAGCCATTTCGATTGAGCCAGTCCAGCTGCGATGAAGGTCGTTGATATCCGGTGATTGCGACCAGTTCGTCCTCGGCAAGAGTTTCGCTATGAATTTCCATGTTTATCCCTTTCTAAATTCGCTTCTGCTGGTATGGTTTCGCCCTGTTGGCGTTGCATGCTCTCGTCGGCTTTGTAGGCGCGGATGTCGATCAGCGAGGCGACGTGCCGGATATGGGCGTACTTCAAGGCCTTGCGGCTGGTGTCCAGCGTGGTGATCGGAAGCTGGATCCGGCCGCTGTTGATCTCCGTCACGAACGACTGCTCGTTGAGATTGCGAAAGTACTGCTCGCGGACTTTTTCTAGCGGGATCAGGACGTCACCGAAGATTCGATAGAGCAGTTCGACGGTGGCCGATTCGGGCGCCGGATGAAGGCGAAGCGGATTCTGTGCAGCGTTACTCATGGCCTTGTCTAGCCTCCTTGCGTTGTTGTCGTGCCGGGTGGTTCCAGGCATTCAAGCAGTGGCGTCTGGTCAGCTCGCGCAGATGTTCGGGCACTTCGAGGAGCGCGGCGTTACGCTCCTCGCGTGTGCGCATGGCAACGATCTGGCGGGCGTACTCCCTAGGCCACGTCACGGCGATCTGCCGGGATGGCGGGTAGATCGATGTCCAACTGGTCGGCTAGCCAGCGGATACCGGCTTGCATGACGCGGGTCGACTGGCTGTACTGCATTCCGCATTTTTCGTCATACCAGGGGCTGTCCTTGACCCGCAGGTACGCTTTGTCGCGCTTCGGGCACGCCGGCAGGTTTCCCTTGAGCAAACCTTTTTCCCGCATGAGAGCGATCAGTTTGGGGCGAGTGAGGCCGAGTTGAGCGGCTGCTTGGGCGAGAGTGCGTTCCATAGCGTCCTCCTCATGCTGCGTGCGCAGCTGGAGTGGCCGCTGCAGCAAGGTGGTTGATGGACTCAATCACCTTTGCGTAAATCTCGGCATCGGAGTCGTACAAGGTGAAGCAGCGTGTGTGCGGACTCTTGTTGCCGATGCTCAAGATCGCGGTGACGCCGCGGCTTGTATGAGTGCGATGCAGCGCCACATGCAGGGGAAGTTCAAAACCCATGTCGAGGCTCAGCACGCCGCCGGTGTGCACCAGTTCGAACACGCGCTGCTTGTCCTGGACTTCAAAGCGACCGTATTGACGATCGGCATGCGGGAGAGGCACCAGGTCGCTGGAGTTGCTCGCGTCGAACGGACCGTTGGCAATCTCTTCAATGAAATCGGCCAGTTTGAGGTGCATCTTCTTGTCGTTTGGCAGGGTTAGCGTGTGGCGTTCGCAGCCCAGTTCGACGACAAAAGTGCTTTCCACTGTGCCGCGCTCAGCCTTGAGACGGAATGCCAGGCATTCACGCTTCGGTGCTGTGCGCAGGACATGGTTGAAGGTCTCGGTCAGGTTGACCTGGGCGTTGAGCAGCTGCAGGGTGCGGTTGTCGATCTTGTACTTGATCATGCTGCGTGCCCTCCACCGTTCGGATCGATAGGAGAGGGCTGGCAGGACTTGGCGACAAGCTTGGGTTTGCTGTTATGAATGACGACCAGACAGCCCGTGGCGAGCTGCAGCTGTTCGATCAGTTTGCGATTGCTGACGCATGCAGGATGGACATGTAGGGATGCGGTGGCGCGCATGGTGATGCCTCACTGTGGTTGGAGAGTGAGGCAAGTAAACAATCTGTTTGGTTTTTGGTCAACACATTTTGTTTGGTATCAGATCAGAGAGGGGCCTTTCAATGGACGTATTGATGACCACCAAAATATGCGGCCAAGAATTACCACCCGTTGAGCCATGATCTGATCGAAGTCATAGTCTTCGTCAGCGTATTCCTGTGAATTGAAGCTCCTCATCTTGATGCCGTTGGCAGTACGTTGAAGAAACTTAATCCGAAAATGCCCGTCGTGGTCGATTGCGTACATTTCGCCGTCAACAATTCGCGTCATTCCCGTATCAATGCCGACTGTCGCTCCCGAAAGAATCAGTGGGTGATTACTGTTCCCGCTGTTGGTGGCAAATACAGCGTTTGAGGGATCTACTCCGCAAGTCCTCATCGTAGCTCGTGAAAAACGAAGCTTGGGCCCAGCGATCTCCTGAACCTCTGTACGCGCAACCTTTCCAGGCCCAGAGGATAACTCCACTTCCTTGTACAACCTTAGCTCCACCTCGTCATTGTCTATTGGTGTTTCTGAGTCCCAAGGAGCCATTGGCTCTAGCACGTAAAGCGGCGAATCGTTAGCAGCCGGGCGTAATGGGTTTCGCTCAGTGCTCTTGGTCCGCATTGGTACATCTTTCCCTTCTAGCCATTCGCGCTCCACGACAAGTGTCAGCGCAACTTCGCCGACCATGTACGCGGGGACGCCCCTAGCTTTCCAGTTCGTGATGTTCTGGTCGTTCTCGAGATCGAGAATTCGAGCGAGCTGGGCCCCCGTCAATCCGGAGTCTTCGAGCGCTTCACGAAAGCGTTGGCCTTTGAGGTTTTGCGTTTGTTTACTCATAAACAGAATGTTACAGCGCTTGCATTCAGATGATAACAAACGTATTGTTTGGTCTTGCCGTTCAAATTGTTTGGTATGGATAACGTCATGAGTACACCTGCTCAGATATTCGATTTAGTACTGCAGGTTGCTGAGGCCTCCGGCAAAAGCCCTTCCCAGCTATCGCGAGAGTGCAAAATCAGCCCTCAGAGATTCTTTAATTGGCGTCGGCGAGGTATCCCAGTCGCACAGGTTCGACATCTGTCGAAAGCACTTTCTGGAGCGCTGCTACCTCATCAGCTTAGGCCGGATTTACCCGAGATATTCCCAGCCGAATCCGATGCTGAAATACAAGCTGCATAGAAAAAAGGCGACCCAAGGGTCGCCCAGTTTCTCCCGACAGCATCACCACAATGCAGTCGGGTCGCGATGTCGGAAGGCGAGCACACAACATGCCGCCGACTTTCATCGCGTTTCCAAGGCTCGGAAGCCTTGGTGTTGCTGCCGTTCTTACCACAGAGCTGGCAGCTGTTGCGCCAGGGGTGAACAACGGATCGTTCGCCCCGGCACGGTGCCGGTGTTGGTCTTACGAACCTAGCCGGCTTTGGGCCTCTCCAGACCACGCGGCAAATGTATCACCAACTTCTGTCGCGCGGCACTGGCAACTTTTAGGATTAATGCCATGAGCCGTATCGCTCTCAGTTCTCTGGAACGGGCGCAGCGGGAAATCCTGCCGCTCGATTTAGCGCTGTACCACGCCGCTCGCGATTACCCGGGCGGCGCTGCTGCCATCGCTGCCACGACCGGTCGTAACCCGACTACGCTGCAGCACAAACTGTCGCCGACCCACCCGAGCCACTCCATTAACATTCAGGAGTTCGGCGAGATCCTCGAACTGACCAAGGACCGCCGCATTCTCGATGCGGTGCATGCGCTGGTCGGCGACACGATCTGGCAGGAACTGGCCGACACCTATACCCACGACATGCCCGAAACGCTCACGACGGGCATCGCCGAATACTTCCGCCAGGTTGCTGATCTGGCCGAGACCTGGGCCAAGAGCATCGGCGACGGTGTGGTGACTGATCAGGAACTCGCGGCGATTCGTCTGCAGGTGTTCCGGGGTATTCAAGGTCTGCTGGGTTTGTTCAACCGCGCCACCTACGTCAACCAGACGACGCGAGGTGCTGACCGTGGCTGACATCGCCGATTTCGCTAACGATCTGGTGCAGGAGCGCATCGATCAGGCCATGGCCGCGCGCAGCGCTGCCAAAGCCGAAAGCGCTGCCCATTCTTTGCTGTTCTGTGAAGCCTGTGACGATCCGATTCCGGAAGCACGCCGCCTGGCCCAGCCGGGTTGCTCGCAATGCATCAGTTGCCAGTCCCTCTCTGAGCGGGGGATTCAGCATGCTCGATGAGGTATTGGGGCAATTCGCCGATTACGGTCTGGAGCCAGCGCAACCGCTGGTGTTCGGCAAGCTGACCCGCTGCAAGACATCGCAGGACAAGGGTAAGGAAAAGAACGGCTGGTATGTGGTTCACGAGCAGCGCACGGAGAAGGGCGACACCCTGATCTTCGGTGCTTTCGGTGACTGGCGTTCGGGCGAGACGCAGAAGATCAAGGTCAAGGCCGGTCGCATGTCGCCGGAAGAGCGCGAAGTGATGCGCGCTCGCCAGGAAGAAGCCAAGCGCCGCGCCGCCGAAATCGCGAATAACGCTGCGCGGCGGGCCGCGAAGAGGGCGCAGGGATTGTTCGAGCGCATGCCGACCACCGGGCGCAGCGATTACCTGGACCGCAAACAGATCGTCGGTATCAACGTGCGCTACGCGCCACGCACTGGCGTCGTGCTGGTCCCAATGAAGAACGCCCGTGATCAGATCATGGGCCTGCAGGTGATCTTCCCAAACAAGCAGGAAGACACCGGCCGCGACAAATCCTACTGGCCTTACGGGATGGCGAAGGAGGGCACCTTTCACCTGCTCGGCCCGCACCCGGTACCAGGTGAACCGGTGCTGGTCTGTGAGGGTTACGCTACCGGCGCCAGCCTGCACATGGCGACGTCGCTCGCCGTCGCCGTGGCCTTCGATGCGGGCAACCTGCTGGCTGTGTGCAAGGTCATGCGCGAGCGCTTTGCCGGCTGCCCGCTGATCATTTGCCGCGATGACGACTGGAAGACCACCAAGCCTAATGGCGATGCCTGGAACCCGGGTGAGGAGAAAGCGAGCAACGCCGCGCTGATCGTTGGTGCCCAGGTCGTTGCGCCGATCTTCGCGGTCGAGCGTCACGACAAGTGGACCGACTTCAACGACCTGCACGTCGCCGAAGGCCTCGACGCGGTGCGTCGACAAGTGCTCGCGGTGGTCCGTCCTCCCGCTGCCGGTGGCTGGAAAGATCAACTGGCCCGCAGCGAGAGTGGCGCCCTGATCGCGCACATGCAGAACGTCGAACTGATCCTCGCTCACGACGAACGCTGGGCCGGGGTGATCAGCTATTGCGCCTTCAGCTCGAAAATCGTCAAGTTGCGCGCGGCCCCTTATGGCGGTGGCACCGGCGAGTGGGCGGACATCGACGACGTGCGCGTGATGAAGTGGCTCGCTCAGCAGTACAACCTGCGCGTGAAGTCCTCGCACGTGATCGAGGCCGTCAGCGTCGTCGCTCACGACCACGCGTTTCACCCAGTGCGCGAGTACCTGAAAAAACTCGACTGGGATCGTGTGCCGCGTTTGGAGCGTTGGCTGACGGATGTGATGGGCGTGAAGGAAACCGACTACACCTCCAAGGTCGGCAAGCGCTGGCTGATCTCGGCCGTGGCGCGGGTGATGAAGCCCGGCTGCAAGGCGGACTCGGTGATGATCCTCGAAGGCGTACAAGGCGCCGGTAAGTCGACCGCCATGAGCGTGCTCGGCGGTGAGTGGTTCATGGACACGCCGTTTGCCCTCGGCGACAAGGACGGCTTCCAGGCAATTCGTGGCAAGTGGATTGTCGAGCTCGGCGAGCTGGACAGCTTCAACAAGGCCGAGAGCACCAAGGCCAAGCAGTTCTTCTCGGCGTCGACCGACACCTACCGCGAAAGCTATGGCCGCAGAACCCTGGACGTGCCACGCCAGTGTGTCTTCGTCGGCACCACCAACCAGGACGAATACCTCAAAGACGCCACCGGCAACCGCCGCTATTGGCCGGTCGCCTGTACCAAGGTCGACGTGCCGTTGTTGCGCGAGATCCGCGACCAGCTGTGGGCCGAAGCGGTGTTCTGCTTTGAGGCCGGCGACCTCTGGTGGGTCACGCGAGAGGAAGCGCCGATGTTCAGCGAGGAGCAGGACGAGCGCTTTGTGGTGGACGAATGGGAGACGCCCATTCTGACCTGGCTCGAAGAGTCGCAGATCGGCGAGACCACCACCGGCAGCGAGGTAATGAGTCAAGCACTCAAGCTCGACCCAGGGCATTGGGGCAAGCCCGAGCAGATGCGCGTCGGCGCAATCCTGCACCGGCTCGGCTGGCGACGCTTCCGTTTGGGGGCGTTGAACAAGAGCGGTCAGCGGCCATGGGCGTACAGGAAACCCGAGCATTGGGGCAGGGCGTCTGCGCTGCAACGGGACGAGTTCGAGGAGCCATGCTTCGATGATTAAGGCAATCGATATGGCCCTCAAACAATGGGCGCAAGAGCTGCACAGCGATGAAGTGGCCGCCGGTTACTCGGGCGGCAACATGGTTGCGATGATGATGGAAAGCGGTGGTCAGCTCGTGCGCGGCAGGCGCGGGAGCCGGGTGCCGCTGGAAGCCTCACTGGACATTGAGCGCATCGTCAAGAAACGCCTCGATCCTGAGCTGATGACCGTGGTGCAGGTGCATTACTTCCAGCCTGACGCGCCGTTGGCGGCACGTCTGACGCGAAGCGGCTGTACACGCAACGTCTATTACCAACGCCTGCATGACGCCCACATCGTGGTCGAGCACTTCCTCCTGGGGGAAGCGGCTTGATCTTGGGCATCCCTCTGGCTTACGCCGTCCCACCGACCCGCGTCCGTCCTACTGCTTTTGCAGTCGCGGGACGGGCACAGGCCCCGTCGTTGTTGGGCTGTCCCACCGTCCCACCTTTTTTGCCTCCCACCCGTGTATGCGTAGCGGGCACAGATACGCGCGTTCACGCGCACGCGTGCTTTTTAAATTTCTCTCTATACACGAGAAAAGAGAAAGAAAAGTAGGACGGTGGGGCAAAGCCCCAATCTGCGGGGCTTTCAGACGTCCCACCTTGTTTTAGAGAAGTGGGACGTATGGGACGCCAGAAAAGCAAAAGACAGCCGAGATAGATATTCACCGACATTCGCCAGACGTTCACCAGACGTAAGCCACACATTCACCGGATGGCATTAAACCGGTCTTGCTGCCACCAGAATCGAGCTGTAAAAAGGAGCCATCTTCGATGGGTGCGACCGCAAAGCGCGGCAGGCCACCCACCACCCGACCCGGCCATAGCGCCGGGTCTTTTTGTTTAAGGGGCAGGGCAATGACGAACGAGCAACAGGCACTGGCAGAGATGCCGATCTGGTTGGTGATTGCCCTGTCATTGGTTGGCGGCGTGTCCGGCGAGATGTGGCGCGCAGACAAGGATGGGGCACGAGGCTGGGCATTGGTGCGCCGCCTCGCACTTCGGTCCGGTGCCTGCATCGTGTGCGGCGTATCAGCGATGATGTTGCTGTTCGGTGCGGGCCTGTCGATCTGGACAGCGGGCGCCCTGGGTTGCCTGACCGCGATGGCCGGCGCGGACGTCGCCATCGGCTTGTACGAACGCTGGGTCGCCAAGCGCCTGGACCTGAGCGAGGCCGAGCCGAAGGCATGAGCCGGGCAGGCCGGGTAGGGGGGCAGATTTCACGGGTCCTCCCCGAGGGCCGCCCCCTACACGGGTTATCGAACTCGCGGATTCTCTCTAGCTGAAACCTGCGTAGGGATGTCCGTCTTTCCAAAGGGAGAGGGCATGGCTTGGATTGGTAAAGGCTCAGAGAGGTTTGATAGGTTTCTCCTTCAGTAGGACCTGTCTCATTATTCGGTTTGTCCTGTTGTCGATTTTATAAACGGTGTGATTAGAGAGTAGGAAAGTGCTCTTGGTGTCTGCCGCGAGGAGACGGCCGATGATTTTCTCGCCATCCTTGGTCACGAGGCTATGCTCCGTAATCACACCTTTTGTAGCGTTTAACCCAGTTGTTGAGGTGATGTCTTCTCGACCTCTGTCGATGCCGTGCTGCACTCCCCACAGAGGCGCAACAAACAAAGTAAACAGTGATATCCCGCCCAGGAATCCTTTCACGAAAAGTGCCTGCCCTTTCGTTTCAGGATTTGCCAACACGCGAGCGTAGATTAGCGCCACGGCCGCGAATGGCATCCATGGGAGCAAAGGACCAATTAATGGCACTCCATCAACCCAGTTCATCACACCAGTCAAGCTATGCAGATAGCCTGCCGCCAAGATGGTTGGGCTAGCTAAATCAAGCTCACCCGTCTCGACACCAAACTGCTCGTAGTAAGTGGTTAACCCCAGATAGCCATCCACAAAGAGAGCTGCCTGTAGGAATAGCGCAATGCTGATCATCAGCTTTAGTGCAAAGTCTTTGTCTACTCCTTTAACGGCTGGTGGCACCGGGCTCGGGAGCTGCGGACTGGCACAGTTCGGATGAGTGATAGTTATCGGAGTCATGAGCTCCACCTGAACTTTCTTTTGCTTGTTCCAGAACACGTTTCTTCCCTGATGTGATGGAGGATCGTTGACGCAGACTAGCGCAACGATAATGGAGCTGAAAGGGCAGGGGACCCTAGGGATTTTCAAAAGGCACGGGGTCGGAAACCCGCGCGATCGTGTTAGTCGGAGGCCTGCCAGCTTACTGAAATTTCAATCCACTGAAATCTTGAAAGGATTCATTGAAAAGCCGCTGAAAAGGAGGGCTTATGACCGCAGCCACGTACCTATCCAAGAGCGCCTTCGCTGCGCACATCGGCCGATCACCGAGCTACATCACCTGGCTGAAAGAGAATGGCCGGTTGGTGCTGTCGCCCAATGGCAAGCAGGTCGATGTGCTGGCCACCGAAGCATTGATCCGCGATACCGCTGATCCGAGCAAGGCTGCCGTCGCTGCTCGCCACCAACAGGATCGGCTTCAGCGTGATGTGTACAGCCACGTCGCAGCTCAATCCGAGCCGACCAAAATGGCTGCGCCGCCGCCCGTTGACCCTGCGCAAGGGCAGACTCCGGACTTTCAGAAAGCACGAGCGCATCGAGAGCACTACCTGGCGCGGATGGCTGAGATGGAGTTTCGCAAGGCGCAGGGTGAACTGGTCGAGATCAGCTTCGTGCAGAAGGCCGCTTTTGAAACGGCACGTTCGCTCAATCATTCGCTGATGAGTATGTCGCCTCAATTGGCACCGCAACTCGCTGCCTTGTCGGATCCATGGGAAGTGGAGCGGCAGCTGATCGCTGCATTGCGCCAGCGGCTTAATGAAATTGCCCAAGTCTCAAGTGACGATTTTGGCTTCGTATTGAGCGAGTGCTGAGGATATACCTGGCTTAGAATTTGTTATGGTTTGTGAAAAGTTGCACTTTTGATGTTTGGCCATTCTTGAAATGGATGATTTTGTTGAGCAGGCCAAAGGCAAATTGCCCGGCATCCTGGCGGACGCTGTCAAGTTCGGCGAAGACGTCATCAACGAGATTGCCAAAGGCATCGAAGCGGTGGCTTTCGGCAATCTGGATGTCAAAGGTGATCTGAATGCGGCCAGCGCACGGGCAAGTGCTGCAGTCGATCAATTCAAGAATGATCCGCTGGCCTCATTCAGCAATGTGTTCGGGGCTGCCGCGAGTGCTTATAAAGCGGCTGGCAAGGGCCTGGCCAACAGCGTGGCACAAAATCTGGTGCCCGATGACTTCAAAAAACCGTCTCCGACGAAACCAAAAAAACTGCGCGCGATGAGCCCGGAGCTGCGCACTCAGTTGAGCAACGTCGACGATAAATCGGTGCAGAACTCCATAGGCTGGTTGCTGTTTATCCTCTCCAGTGCCGTGACCGTGTGGCGCAAGCGCAATGCTCATGGCCAGAGCACCGCGGTCCATCCAGACAAAACCGATCAGGCAAAGCACACGGCGTCCGATGGTCAATTGGGGTCCAACGGCCAGCAGGCACCGGCGAAAGTTGTGCCCAATCCGAAGAAAGGTCCCTGTGAATGCGCCACGGACTTCAGCATCAATTTCGCCTTCGGTTCGGAAAGCCTGAACCATACCGATTTCAGCCTGCCCGGCCAATTCCCGATCGAATGGACACGCACCTATAACTCGCGCCTCGACGCCTACGATCAGAGTGAACTCGGTGTCCGCTGGATCAGCGAGTTCGACTGCATGGATGAGGGCCTGACGTTCTACGGCGCCGATGGCCGAGACCACAGCTACCCACTGCCAAAGGTCGGCTTGTTCCAGTACGACGCCATCGAAAACATCACGCTGGACTGCAACAGCGAAGATCAACTGCTGCCGTGCCGTGGTTTCCAACGCAAGGAAACCTACGTCCGCCGTGACCAGCGCTATGTGCTGAGCAATATTTCGCTGAGCAACGGCGCTGGGGTCATGCTGCATTACGAGTATCGTCACGGCGAACACTCGGTGCTCTCCGACCTGATCACCTACCAGGAAAACGACATCAGCAAGGTGCACCTGCACCTCGGCACGATGATCGACGATCAAGGCCGGTTTATCGACCTCTGGCAGATCGTTGACGGCGAACCGTTGCGACAACTTTGTGCGTACCAATACGACGTCTATGGCGACCTGATTCAGGCGCAGGACGAGAACGGCGCAGTCTGGTCGTATCAGTTCCAGCATCACCTGATCACCCGCTGCACCGACCGCACCGGGCGCGGCATGAACCTGCAGTGGGACGGCCCCGGCGCCAAGGCCAAAGCCATCCCCGAATGGGCCGACGACGGCAGCTTCGACTCGCGTCTGGAGTGGGACGAAAACATCCGTCTGACCTACGTCACCGACGAGCTTGGCAACGACACCTGGCACTACTACGACATCCTTGGCTACACCTACCGCATCCGTCACGCCGACGAGCGTTCGGAATGGTTCTTCCGCGACGACGCCAAGAACATCGTGCGCCGCGTCAATGCCGATGGCAGCACCGATCGCTACATGATCTGGTTGGCTGAAAGAAAATCTCCCGCGAATCCTCGTCTCAAGCACAACAACTGCGCAGTATGAGAACGCAGTGACGTATTTTCAGAAGCGGTCGGATCCCCCTGGGATACTATTCACTTGGGCTTGCCGAGACGATCCTGCTTATCTAGACATTTCAAGCGACAGGCTTGATCTCACCCCCTCTTCGTAAGTGTCCGAAATCGTAGCTTCTCCCGAATAAATTGATGTGTCAGTTGCTCAGAAGCAGAAAAAATGGAGCCTCCACGTGGTGGCAGAAACCAAATGTCGTTTTTTGTATCTTCACTACCACTGAGCCATGTAGAGAAAATTAGTGCAGAAAACAATCTGGCGACTTGCGCTATGGCATTGTGCAACTATTCTCACGTCTGCTCAGTCCGCCTGTGCTCACCTCAACTGCAGCGATCATTCCGCCCAAGGTTTTAAAAAGAATAATCAGGCAAGGAAGCTGCGATGGATAGACAGGACGCCTCGGGCGCCGAATCATCTTCCCCTCTGGACACCGGTCTTGCCTGCCTGGTGATGCTTGCTCGCTTTCACAACATCGCTGTTAGTGCCGAACAGTTGAGCCACGAGTATGTCGGCTCTGGCCAGAAGTTCGGCAAGGCTGAACTTCTTCTGGCGGCTCGTCAACTTGAGCTCAAGGCCAAAGCGACGAGTGTTTCCCTCAAGCGCCTTGCGCTTACACCGTTACCAGCGATTGCCCGTGCCACGGACGGGCAGTTTTTTATCATCGCTCGATTTGATCAGGACAAAGTGCTGATTCATGACCCTCGGGTCTGTCGGGCGCAGGTCCTCGGCACCGATGAACTGTCCGCAAGATGGCAGGGTGAGTTGATTCTTGTGCGCTCCCAGGCCTCCCAAGCCAGCGAGTTGACGCGCTTTGATTTCACCTGGTTTATCCCGGCCATCGTCAAATATCGGAAATTGCTGGGTGAAGTGTTGCTGGTGTCTTTTGTCTTGCAGATTTTTTCATTGCTGACACCGCTGTTTTTTCAGGTGGTTATGGATAAGGTCCTGGTGCATCACGGGTTGACGACACTGGATGTGATCGCAATCGGTTTGCTCGGGATCATGTTGTTCGAGACCGCATTGAGTGGCTTGCGTACCTATGTCTTTGCCCATACGGCCAGCCGTATCGATGTCGAGTTGGGAGCCCGGCTCTTTCGTCATCTGGTGACCTTGCCGTTGTCATATTTTCAGGCTCGCCGGGTAGGGGACTCGGTCGCTCGGGTGCGTGAACTGGAAAATATTCGAAGTTTTCTTACCGGTAATGCCATCACCCTATTGCTGGATATCCTTTTCTCGGTGGTGTTCATCGCCGTGATGTTTTTTTACAGCGGCTGGCTGACCCTTGTGGTAGTGCTGTCACTGCCGCTCTATGTATTGGTTTCAATAGTGGTCACGCCCTTGTTGCGAGCCCGCTTGAGCGAGAGCTTTTCCCGTGGAGCCGAAAACCAGGCATTTCTGGTGGAAACCATCAACGGCATAGACACGCTCAAGTCGATGTCCGTGGAACCACAGATCACCCGCAAATGGGACAACCAGCTGGCTGCCTATGTATCGGCCGGCTTCAAGACGCAGACCTTGTCGAACATTGCCAATGAAAGCGTTTCCCTGATTGGCAAACTGGTGACGGTTGCCACACTCTGGCTTGGGGCACGCTTGGTAATAGACGGTCAACTGACGGTTGGGCAGTTGATTGCTTTCAATATGTTGGCTGGGCGGGTCTCGCAACCGATTATTCGGCTCGCACAGCTGTGGACCAACTTTCAACAGACGGGAGTTTCGGTACAGCGGCTGGGGGATATTCTCAATAGTCGTACCGAGCTTTCCCAAGCTACCCGCAGTGCCTTGCCTCCGCTATAGGGGCAGATCGAGTTCGATCAAGTGCTATTCAGATATCGGCCCGATGGTCCCGAGGTGTTGCGCGGTATAAGCCTGGTAATCGAGGCCGGGGAAATATTAGGTGTGGTCGGGCGCTCCGGTTCCGGGAAAAGCACCCTCACGCGCCTGTTGCAGCGCCTTTACGTTCCGGAGCGGGGCCGGGTATTGGTGGACGGTATGGACCTGGCACTGGCGGATGTATCGTCACTTCGTCGGCAGATTGGCGTGGTGCTCCAGGACAATATGCTGTTCAACCGCAGTATCCGGGAAAACATTGCCTTGACCGATCCCGGGGCCCCGCTCGCGGGAGTCATCGAAGCGGCAAAAATGGCGGGGGCTCATGAGTTCATCCTGGAATTGCCGGAGGGCTACGACACTCTGGTGGGAGAACATGGCTCTTCATTGTCCGGTGGTCAGCGACAGCGCATTGCGATAGCGCGCGCCCTGATCGGCAACCCTCGCATTCTGATTTTCGACGAAGCCACCAGCGCACTCGATTATGAGTCCGAGCGCATCATTCAGCAGAACATGAAGCTGATTTGCAAAGGGCGTACGGTCATCATCATTGCCCACCGACTTGCCGCAGTGCGTGACGCCCATCGGATTGTGGTAATGGATCGGGGACAGATCGTAGAGCAGGGTACCCATAGCGAATTGCTTGCCCTGCAGGCTGGCCATTACTCGCGCCTGCACCGTTTGCAGCAAGGATAAGCCGGCCATGGGAAATTCTTCGGCAGGGCGAGAATTGCTGCGTCGTTACCACCGGGCCTGGCGCGAGGCCTGGAGGCAACGCCACAAGCTGGACGCGCCGCGACGCTTGCCTCATGAAGTGCAGTTCCTGCCGGCTGCTCTGGCATTGCAGGAGCAGCCGGTGCACCCGGCGCCACGCTATATCCTGTTTGCAATCATGTCGTGTGCCGCTTTGGCACTGCTCTGGGCGTGCGTGGGTGAAATCGATGTGGTGGCCACGGCGACTGGCAAAGTGGTCGCTAGCGGCAAAAGCAAGACTATCCAGCCCAGCGAGGTGGCGGTAGTCAAGGCGATTTATGTCCATGACGGGCAGTCGGTCAAGGCCGGTGATTTATTGATCGAGCTGGATGGTAGTGCTACCGGGGCTGACGTCAAACGCCTGCAGAGCGACCTGATCGCTGCCGAAGTGGACAGTGCCCGGGCTGGAGCGATGCTGGAGGCCATTGAGACCAAGAAGCCCCCCGGTTCTTTGAGCGGCAACATTCCCAACGCCGACCCGCAGCAGCAACTGGCGGCACAACGCTGGGTCTTTGGGCAATATCTGGAACTGCGTAGCGCGCTGGATCAGGCGGACGCCGAGATCGAGCAGCGGGCTGCGGAGATAGTTTCGGCCAATGCCAGTGTCGGCGCATTGCTCAAGACATTACCGATCAATCAGCGCCTGGCGGATGACTACAGGACCCTGTTGGAACAGCAGTATGTACCTCGGCACGCTTATCTTGAAAAGCAGCAGGCCTTACTGGACATGCAGCGTGAAATTGCCGTCCAGCAAGGACGGGGCCTGGAGCTCAAGGCCGCCCGCAAAGAAGCTGAACGTCGCCGCGATACCACGTTGGCCCAGACTCGACGAGCGATGCTCGATCTGCAGCAGCAATCCGAACAAAAAGTTGCCTCGTTGACCCAGGAGGTCAACAAAGCGCGCCAGCGGGATCATTTGATGCGCCTCGCTGCACCTGTGGAGGGCACTGTTCAACAACTGAGCATTCATACCGTGGGCGGAGTTGTTACAGCCGCGCAGCCTTTGATGGTTGTCGTCCCTCGAGACCAGCCCGTGGAAGTGGAGGCAATGCTGGAAAACAAAGACGTCGGATTCGTGCGTGCCGGGCAGGCAGTGCGGGTGAAAGTGGAGACCTTCACGTTTACCAAGTACGGGGTGGTGGAGGGCGAGGTTCTGAGTGTGTCCAGCGACGCCATTGAAGATGAAAAGCGCGGTCTGTTGTACAGCGTCCGCATCCGTCTTCTCGAGGATTCTGTTCAGGTCAAGGGCCAGTCAATCCATTTGACGCCCGGTATGTCGGTTTCGGCGGAGGTCAAGACAGACCGGCGCAAAGTCATTGATTACCTGTTGAGTCCGTTGGAACGCCATTTGTCGGAAAGCATGAGAGAGCGCTGATCAGGAGGCGGGGGGATGAGTCGTACGGCAGGCTGGGCTTTGGGGGGGGTGTGTCTGTTCGCCTGCCAGGCGGTGGCGGGGAGCATCGAAATAACGACCCGGGCAGAGTTGTTGGCTGTCTATCGTCAAGCGATGATGCACAACTCGGACCTGGCCGCCGCCAGGGCTGATTTTGAAGCACGTAGCGAAGCCATTCCCCTGGCTCGCGCCAATCTGCTGCCAACGTTAAGCAGCACGGTCTCCGGCGAGTCGACGCGTCTTGAACGCGATACACCAAGCCTGACTCGAGCGCGTAGCGGGACGACTTTCCAGGCCAATCTCAAGCAGCCACTGTTCAATGCCGAGTCCTGGTTCGGCTTGAAGGCGGCCGAGGCTTCAACCTCCCAGGCGTCGCTGGAGCTATCGGCCAAGGAACAGGAGCTGATCCTCAAATGCGCGGAGGCCTACTTTGAAACCTTGCGTGCCAGCGACGACCTGGCAGCCTCTGAAACTGAGGAAATCGCTCTCAAGCAACAGCGCGACCAAGCTCAGGCACGCCTTGTCGGAGGACTTGCCAGTATCACGGATGTCTATGACGCGCAGGCGGCCTACGATAACGCCCAGGCCAATCGCAAGCTGGCCGAGCGCAAAATAGAGGACGCTTTCGAGCAACTGATTCGCTTGACCAATCACGATTACGATAGCATCGAGGGTATTGCCCATCAGTTGCCGGTTCTGGCACCTGCTCCTGAAAACTCGAAGTCCTGGGTCGATGCGGCGTTGCGCCAGAATCTGATGCTGCAAGCCAATGATCAGGCTGTGTTGGCCGCAGAGCAGACTTTGAATCAGCGCCAGGCTGGGCATGCACCTACCCTTGACGCCATTGCCTCCTACCGCAAGGGCGATAACGATAGCTTTGGGTACAGCAATCCAACGGACTTTGGTCGTAACGGCTATCAAGGCAATGTGGCGCAAAGTTCGGTAGCGATCCAGATCAATGTGCCCTTGTACAACGGGGGACGTACCAGCGCTCAGGCGCGAGAGTCCTACAAGCGTTTGACCCAGAGTGAGGAGCTACGCGAGACCCAGCGTCGGGAGGTGGTGCTTAACACACGTAACTACTACCGGGCGGTTAATTCCGATATCGAGCAGATCCTGGCGCGTAAAAAAACCATTCTTTCTAGCCAGGGGTCATTAAAAGCCTCGAAAGTAGGGGCCGATATCGGCACGCGCAATACGGTTGACGTGCTCAATGCCCAGCGCCAGTTATTCACCGCAGTGCGGGATTACAACAATGCGCGCTATGACTACATTCTCAACAATCTACGCCTGAAATTAGCTGCCGGTACATTGAGCCCGCTCGACCTCGAGGGGCTGGCTCATTATCTGAAGTCCGATTATCAGCCCCGGCGGGACTTCTTGCCACCCGAGCTGACACCCGACGACTTCAGAACGCCACATGGCGTGATGCCCGCCAAAGGGCCGGACAAAGAAATAGCTGAGAAGGCGATGCTCTAAGCGGTTGACGTTCAATAGCGCATGGGTCTAAAGCCTTAAAACCCGGAGAATGATCCTGTACTAAGCTCGCTTGGCTGGCTTTTTGCCAGATGTCGATAGGGAACCGCTCGTTCAGAGTGCATGGAGGCAACAATGCATACCTCACCTCCCAGGCACAGTCCTTGTGCGCTCGTTTCGCATTCATCGTGTCTTTTTCGCCGCTTCATGGTGCGCGAACAGCTTCTTTCGTTGCAGTCAGAGGGATCTTCCAGGAGCGCTCTATGGCTTGCGTGATGCAGAGATAAAACCAATGGGCAACATGATCTGGGGGGCTCTAGGACTATTGCCGGTACTGGCATTGTTCTTTCTGTCCTGGAGTGAACTGCCGAAGTTTCAGGGCAAACCGCCGGTGAAATGGAGGGTATGGACCAGCCATGTGCTGTCGGTGTTGGTGTTGGTGGAGTTAGCTGTGTTGTTACTGCTTTTCTATTTCCAATAATCGAGAGGTCGTCATGGCTGGCAACATATTTGAGTTGAAAACCGATACCCCCAACCAGCCCGTAGTGGTCGATCCCGCCTGGTACCAACAGGGGCAGACGATGATCGAAGGGCTGATGGCGAACGGTGAGAATACCATGGAGCAGGCCCTCGCCAAGATCAGCACTTTCATGGAGTCCAAGACGGCATTGCAAAAAGGCAGCATGGCGCTTGGGGTAATGAGTAGCGCGGTCATGAAGTTCGCTGCCAACACTCCGCTGGGCGCGCCCTTGGCGATCAGTGCGTTTGCCGGCGATATCGCCGTATTGAGCGAAGCCATCTCCACGGGTAATGCGACGACAGGCCAGGTGCTAAATGTAGTCAGCGGGGCCTTGAGTATCACTCAAGCATTGGCATTGATGGCCACCATCGGTATTGCCGGAACAGCGGCCGGGGCATCGGCGGCTACGTTCGCCGCAATCGTTGGAGCTGCGGCGCTGGTGGTGGCGGCAGCCAGCTGGATCGTGGACAACATTGATACGGTCAAGACAGGCCTCAATGGCGCTGGCGATTTTATTGTGGAGCAGGGCCAGGCGTTGGCAGGGGCCTTGCTGGGGCTTGATAACGCGGGCGTACAGGCAATGAGCGACTTCCTGGATGGCCTCAAGTCGCTATTCGAAGGTGCCGGTACGACGTCTAGCCCGTTGATCCTCGATCTGGATGGGGATGGGGTGGAAACTTTGTCGGTCGAGCAGGGCGTGCATTTCGACCACGATGCAAATGGTTTTGCCGAACTCAGCGGATGGGTGGGCAAGGACGACGGTCTGCTGGTTTGGGATCGTAATGCCAACGGCCGGATTGACAGCGGGCGCGAGTTATTCGGTAACAATTCGACATTGGCGAATGGTGGTTTGGCAGCAAATGGCTTTTCCGCGCTGAGCGAACTGGACAGCAATCATGACGGAAAGGTGGATGCCAATGATGCTACCTATGCACAACTGCGAGTCTGGCGCGACAGTAACAGCAACGGGGTTCTCGATGCCGGCGAACTGCTGACCCTCGATCAGGCCAATGTGGGCAGCTTGAACCTGGGCTATGTCGAGCAGACTCAAACCGATGGCCAAGGCAATCAGGTCCTGCAGAAAGGTACGTATACCGACGCAAATGGTGTTGTTCGAGAGATGAGCGATGTCTGGTTCAACGTCGACCCGGCGCGAGCAGTAGACTTGCAAGCGATACTGAGCAGCGGGTCGCAGGCTTTGCCCGATTTGGCCGGTTTTGGTCTTGTGGTGGGTTTGTCCAAGGCCATGGCGCTGCCAGGCGGGGGAGAGTTGCGCTCGCTGCTCGAACAGTTCGTTGCGCAAACTGACCCCCTGGCCCGTAACGTATTGCTCGATAACATCATCTTCGCCTGGAGTGGTGTCGCTGGGCTGAGCCCTACCAGCCGTGGCGGTTTTATAGATGACGCCCGCAAGATTTATGCCCTGGAGGCTTTCCTGGGCCGATCATTTGTCCAGACCGCCAACGGTAATACGCCCAACCCAGGCCCCAATTCCGCTGCCAAGCTGATGAAGGCCTATGACGAACTGGCGGGTTTCATTTCCTCTGGACTGATGTTGCAAAGCCATTTCAAACCCTTGTTGCAGGCTCTGGATTTCACCTTCCAGGGGGGGCAGTTGAAGCTGGATGTAGCGCCGCTGGTGGAGGTGTTTCGCAGCCGCTACAACCAGGAATTCAGCAGCGGGATTGACATAATGAAGGCCTTCGCCAAGGCGCTGGTGGATTCTGGGGGCAAGTGGGGCGCGGACGTTCTGGCTGACTTGAAGCGTGCGGGCAACCCGACGGCGGAGGGTTTCGAGTTTGTGTTGGCCAACCTTGACGCAGTAATGGGCGGGCTGGATAACGACGAATTGTATGGCGATGAGGGGGCTAACTTGCTGCTTGGACTGACTGGTCAGGACATCCTCTACGGCGGTGCCGGAAACGATGTCCTGGACGGTGGCCACGGAAATGATTTTCTGAGCGGTGACGCCGGCTCGGATACATATCGCTTCAGCCGTGGCTGGGGCGACGATGTGATCAACAGCTATGATCCGGGGACGGGCAAGACCGACATCATCGAGTTTGACGCCAGCGTTCTGCCAACGGACATCATTTTTACTCGTTCGGGAAACAACCTGGTGTTTCGTCTGCAAGGTGGCAGCGACAGGATCACCGTCAGCAACTTCTTCTCGGCCGGATACAAGATCGACGAGGTTCGTTTCGCCAACGGTGTCGTCTGGACCGCGCAGCAGATCATGGGCGTAGTCATGGTCAGCACCGATGGTAATGACGAGCTCCATGGCTACGGTTCCGATGATCTGCTCAGCGGTGGCTTGGGAGATGATGTGCTGTATGGCGAAGCCGGCAATGACATTCTCGATGGTGGTGCGGGCAATGATGTGCTCAATGGTGGCGCAGGTTCTGATATCTACCGCTTCAGTCGAGGGTGGGGGCAGGACATCATCAACAATTACGACAGTGCAACTGGCAGAGTCGATGTCATTGAGTTCTTCGGCAACATAAATCCAGAGGAGCTGGTGCTGACCCGTTCAGACAGTCACTTGGTTATCTCCCTCCGGAATTCCTCCGACAAAATTACCGTACGTTATTTTTTCAGTAGTGGTTATCAATTGGAGGAGATCCGTTTTGCCAGCGGCACCACGTGGAGCCTGGCTCAGATAAAAGAGAGGGTCATGGCAAGCACCGATGGCAATGACGAATTGCACGGTTATGGCGGTGATGATCTGGTCAGTGGTGGGTTGGGCAATGACAGCCTGTACGGCGAGGGCGGCAACGATGTGCTGCTTGGCGGTGCGGGCAACGATGTCATGGACGGTGGGGAGGGTTCGGATACTTATCGGTTCGAGCGAGGCTGGGGACAGGACACCATCAACAATTATGACTCGACGATCGGTAAGATCGATGCCATAGAGTTTGGTGTCGATATCAATCCGCAAGACCTGATGCTGAGCCGTAACGACAGCCACTTGAATATTGTCCTGAAGGGGACTTCGGACAAGATCACCGTGCGGTACTTCTTCAGTAAAGACTACCAGTTGGAGCAGATCCGCTTTGCTGATGGAACTGTCTGGAGTCTCGAGCAGGTGAAGATCATGGTGGCGGGCGCCACTGTCGGTGATGATGAGCTACATGGTTATGGGACGAATGATCAGCTCAACGGCTGGCTTGGCAACGATCGCCTGTTTGGGGAAGGAGGGGACGACATCCTTGAGGGCGGCGCTGGTAACGACGTACTTGACGGCGGGACCGGCTCTGATATGTACCGGTTCAGCCGCGGCTGGGGCCAGGACACCATCAATAACTACGACACTACGGCTGGCAAAGTCGATGTCATCGAGTTTGGCGCCGATATCACTCCCGAAGACCTGGTACTGACCCGCACCGACAGCCACCTGAACATCGCCCTGAAGGGGAGTTCGGACAAGATCACCGTGCGGTACTTTTTCAGTGGCGGCTACCAACTGGAGGAAATCCGCTTCGCCAATGGCACGACCTGGAGCCTGGCGCAAGTCAAGGTGATGGTGATGACCAGCACCGAAGGCAATGACGAGCTGCATGGTTATGGCACCGATGATCTGGTGAGCGGTGGCCTGGGTAACGACAGCCTGTACGGCGAGGGGG